>DASZJD010000022.1 GCA_035948415.1 Acidimicrobiia bacterium
GTCCTGCGCCGTCAGGCTCCAGCCGCTCGTCTGGCTGTGCGTCCGCAGCGACAGGCTCTTGGGGCTCTTGGGGCCGAACGGCTTGATGAGCTTCGCCCAGAGCATGCGGGCGGCCCGCAGCTTGGCGACCTCCATGAAGTAATTCATGCCGATGCCCCAGAAGAACGACAGCCGCGGGCAGAAGGCGTCCACGTCGAGGCCCGCCTTACGGCCGGTGCGGACGTACTCCAGGCCGTCGGCCAGCGTGTAGGCCAGTTCCAGGTCGGCGGTGGCGCCGGCCTCCTGCATGTGGTAGCCGCTGATCGAGATGCTATTGAACTTCGGCATCCGCCGGCTGGTGTAGGCGAAGATGTCGGCGATGATGCGGACGCTCGGCTCGGGCGGGTAGATGTAGGTGTTGCGGACCATGAACTCCTTGAGGATGTCGTTCTGGATGGTCCCCGGCAGCTGCGACTCGTCGACGCCCTGCTCCTCGGCGGCGACGATGTAGCCGGCGAGGACGGGGAGCACGGCGCCGTTCATGGTCAGGGACACGGTGATCTGGTCGAGCGGGATGCCGTCGAAGAGGATCTTCATGTCCTCGACGGAGTCGATCGCGACGCCCGCCTTCCCGACGTCGCCGACGACCCGGGGATGGTCGCTGTCGTAGCCCCGGTGGGTCGCCAGGTCGAAGGCCACCGAGAGGCCCGTCTGGCCGGCGGCGAGGTTCTGGCGGTAGAAGGCGTTCGACTCTTCGGCGGTCGAGAACCCCGCGTACTGCCGGATCGTCCACGGCCGGTTCGCGTACATCGTGGCCCGGACGCCCCGGACGAAGGGCTCGAAGCCGGGCAGGGTGTCGACGAACTCGAGGCCCTCGAGGTCCTCGGCGGTGTAGAGCGGCGCCACCGGGATGCCCTCGGGCGTGGGCCAGGTCAGCCGCTCGGGGTCACCGCCGACCTCGGCGGCGGCCAGCTCGGCCCAGTCGGCCCGGTCGTGGTGCGGGAATCGCTCACCCATACTCCGAACGAGGGTAGAGGGTGGCCGGCGAGGCCCGGCGACCGGGCCCGCGGTGGGCTCAGCTCGCGGCCCGCAGGTCGCCGTCGGCGGCCTTCGAGAGCGACGCTCGGGCCGCCGCGACTCCCGCTCGCCCCACTTGCCGGGCGCTGGCGTCGAGGCGCCAGTCGGTGCTCCAGCGCGCGGCCCGCCGAGCGCGGCGCGGGACCGCGCGCGCCCGTCGGGCACTGCGCCGCCCCGACGTCTCGGGCGGAGGATCGACCAGCCGCAGCTGCGTGCTCACGACAGGAGTATCGCCGGGGGGTGTGACATCCATTCCCGGTGTGACCGGCGGCACCCCGGGGGCGACCCGAAAGCCGCCCCGTACACTCGGCCCCATGTCGGCGACCTACCTCGACTACGCCGCCAGCACGCCGATGCGACCGGAGGCGGTCGCGGCGATGGAGCCCTTCCTCTCCTCCTGCTTCGCGAACCCGTCCGGCATCCACGGCGCCGCCCGGGCGGCCAAGACCGCCCTCGAGGAGGCCCGCGAGACGGTGGCCGGCGCCCTCGGCGCCGAGCCGGGCGAGGTCGTCTTCACCGCCGGGGGCACCGAGGCCGACAACCTCGGGGTCGAGGGGGCGGCCCGGGCGGCAGGGTCCCGGGGCGGCGTCGTCACCACCGCGTTCGAGCACAAGGGGGTGCTCGCGGCCGGCGATCGGCTGGCCGCCGAGGGCTTCCCGGTGCACCACGTCGGCGTGCTGCGCAGCGGGATCGTCGACCTCGACGCCCTGGTCGCCACCCTCGACGAGCGCACCGCGGTCGTGTCGGTGATGCTCGTGAACAACGAGGTCGGGACGATCCAGCCGCTCCGCGAGGTGGCGAGGCTCGTGCGCCGACGGGCCCCGCACGCGGTGCTGCACACGGACGCCGTGCAGGCGGTCCCGTGGCTCGACGTCGCCGTGGCCGCGGCGGACGCCGACCTGGTGGCGATCTCGGCCCACAAGTTCGGCGGCCCGAAGGGCACCGGGGCGCTCGTCGTGCGCGACGGCGTGCCGCTCGTGCCGCTCCTCGAGGGGGGCGGGCAGGAGCGGGGGTTGCGCGCCGGGACGGTGAACGTCGCCGGCGCGGTGGCGATGGCCGCCGCGCTGCGCGTGACGGTCGAGCGGCGCGCCGACGAGACCCGACGCGTGGCCGCGCTCCGCGAGCGGCTGCTCGCCGGCCTGCTCGAGCGGGTCCCCGACACGTTCGTGAACGGCG
The DNA here is from genome assembly GCA_035948415.1 of Acidimicrobiia bacterium. Lineage (NCBI taxonomy): Bacteria > Bacillati > Actinomycetota > Acidimicrobiia > Acidimicrobiia bacterium. The sequence goes on from DASZJD010000022.1 coordinate 2,233, forward strand.
ACCCGGCGGCGAAGGTCGCCGGCAACTGCCACGTCGGCTTCCGCGGCGTCGAGGCCGAGACGCTGCTCGTGGCCCTGGACCAAGGCGGCGTGTACGCCGCCGCGGGCTCGTCGTGCTCGTCGGGCGCGACCGAGCCGTCGCACGTGCTGGCGGCCATGGGCCTGCCCCGCGAGGACGCCCTGGCGTCGATCCGGCTCAGCCTCGGCTTCGCGTCCACGGCCGACGACGTCGACCGGGCGCTGGCCGCCATCCCCCCGGCCGTCGACCGGCTCCGGGCGCACGCCGGGGCGGCCCGATGAGGGTGCTCGCGCTGATGAGCGGGGGGGTGGACTCGTCGGTGGCCGCGGCCCGGCTCGTCGAGGCCGGGCACGAGGTCGTGGGCGTGACGCTGCGCCTGTGGGGCGGCGAGACCGGCTCCGGCTGCTGCGGCGTGGGCGATGTCGAGGACGCCCGGCGGGTCGCGGCCCAGCTGGGCGTCCCCCACTACGTGTTCAACCTGACCGACGACTTCACGGCCTCGGTCGTCGACCCGTTCGTGGCCGGCTACGACGCCGCCCGCACGCCGAACCCCTGCGTCGAGTGCAACCGCGCCATCAAGTTCGGGCGGGCGCTCGACCGCGCCGTCGCCCTCGGCTTCGACGCCGTCGCCAGCGGCCACCACGCCCGGGTCGAGCGCGACCGCCACGGCTCGTACCGGCTGCGCCGGGGCGCCGACGGCGCCAAGGACCAGTCGTACGTGCTCTACATGCTCGGGCAGCGGGAGCTGGCGCGGCTCCTCCTCCCCGTCGGCGACCTCACGAAGCGGGCCGTGCGGGCCCGGGCGGCCGAGCTCGGCCTGCGCACGGCGGCGAAGCCCGAGAGCATGGACGTCTGCTTCGTGACGCGGCGCGACCGCGTCCGGTTCGTGTCCGCGCGCGCCGCGCCCCGCCCGGGGCCGATCGTCGACCGCGACGGGACCGTCGTCGGCCGTCACGACGGGGTGTCCCGGTTCACGATCGGGCAGCGGCGGGGCCTCGGCGTCGCCGCCGGCGAGCCCCGCTACGTCGTCGGCCTCGACGCCGCCGCCGCGACCGTCACCGTCGGGTCGCGGGACGACCTCCTGCGCCACGAGATCCCGGTGCGAGACCTGTCGTTCGTGCGCCACGCGCCGGGATCCGCGCCCGTCCTCGTGCAGACCCGGGCGCACGCCGAGCCGGTCCGGGGTCGTCTGGTCGGCCGCCTGGTGCGCCTCGACGCGCCGACGCCGCGGGTGGCGCCGGGCCAGGTCGTTGCCCTCTACGACGGCGACGAGCTCGTGGGCGGCGGCCTGGCCGCGTGACCGGGCCGGTCTCGCGCCGGCGGTTCCTCGCCGTCGGGGCCGGCGGCGTCGTCGCCGTCGCCTGGCCGCGACGCCCGTCGCGACCCACCCTCGACGTCCGGGCCTACGGCGCCACCGGCGACGGCACCCACCTCGACACCGCGGCCGTGCAGCGGGCCCTCGACGCCGCCGGTCGTCGGGCCGCCACGCTGCGGGTCGGCCCGGGCACCTTCCGATGCGGCACGCTGCGGCTGCGCAGCGGGGTCCAGCTCGTCCTCGAGGCCGGCGCCACGCTGCTCGCCAGCTCGCGGCCCGAGGACTTCCTCCCCGTCGAGCGGCTGCCGTACCCGACCTACTCCGACGCCGAGACCAGCGGCTTCCACGAGGCCCTGCTCCTGGGCGACGGGATCCACGACGTCGTGATCACCGGGCCGGGCACGATCGACGGGGGCCGCACCGAGCGGAACGGGCCGAAGCCGATCGCGCTGCACCGGTGCCGGCGGGCCACGGTCAGCGGCGTCACGATCCGCAACGCCCCCAACTACTGCGTCAGCCTCGGCGGCTGCGACGACGTCGTCGTCGACAGCGTCACGATCCGCGATGCCTTCGCCGACGGCATCGACCCCGACTGCTGCCGGCGCGTCCGGATCGTCGGCTGCGACATCGAATCCGACGACGACGCCATCGTCCTGAAGACCAGCCTCATCCTCGGGGCCCCGCACCCCACCGAGGACGTGGTGGTCGAGCGCTGCCGGATGATGAGCCCCTCCAACGGCTTCAAGATCGGGACCGAGACGAGCGGCGCCGTCCGGCGCGTCACCGTGCGCGACTGCCAGGTCAGCGGCCGGGCCCGCCCGACCGCGATCCCGGCCGTCGTCGCCGGCGAGGCCGGCGGCGTCGCGATCGAGAGCGTCGACGGCGCCGCGGTGGAGGACGTCGTCGTCGAGCGCGTGACCGTGACCGACGCCGCCGTGCCGCTCTTCGTCCGTCTCGGGGCCCGGGGCCGCGGCCAGCGGACACCGACGCCCGGCGCCATCCGCGGCGTCGCGGTGCGCGACCTCAGCGCCACCGGCGCCACGAGCGCGTGCACGGTGTCCGGGGTGCCCGGCCATCCGGTGGAGTCCCTCGTGCTCGAGCGGGCCCAGCTCCACACGGCCGACGCCGGCGGTCGACGGTCGACCCCGGTCGCCGAGCTGCCCGCCGCCTACCCGCAGGCCGGGATGTTCGGACCGCTGCCCGCGTCCGGGCTCTGGATCCGCCACGCGCGACGGGTGCAGCTCCGCGACGTGACGGTGGCCGCGACCGGCGACCCGCGGCCGCCGCTGGTCACCGACGACGTCACGGGGCTCGACGTCGCGCCACCCCTCTGACCGGGTCGGCCACCTCGACGCGCACCCGCCGACCCGCCGCGGCCTCGAGCAGCTCCCGGCGGTACGAGACGGCGACGAGGAGCGCCGGCGCGAAGACGGTCTCGGCGCCGCGGCGCGGCCGCGGCGCGCGGAGCAGCTCGGCGGGCTCGTCGAAGGCGAGGAGCAACGAGCCGAGTGTCGCCCCGAGCCGGAGGTCGAGGACGTCGCCGACCGGCTCGTCGGCGGCGACGCCCCGCATCCGCTGCACGTGCTCGCGAGGGAAGAGGACGTTGTCGGCGAGCGCCATGCGGTCCACGATCACGACCCCGGCCGGCACGAGCACCACCCAGCGACGCGAGAGCCGGTGCAGCGCCCGCGCCGCCACCACCGCCGCCGGGACGCCGATCACGAGCGCGACGGCACCCTCGGCGGCTCGGCCGGCGCTGAGGAGCAGGGGGCCCGCGCCGAGCCCGACCACCACGACCGCGCGCGCCGCCGGCAGCAGCCCCAGGAAGAGCGCCGGCGGGACCCGCAGCGGGTATCGCCGCTCGTCGCCGTAGGCGACGCCGTTGGCGGCTGCGAGCGCGAACGCCGGGTCGGCGGCGAGCGCGGCGGCGGCGACGCTGGCGGCGACCGCGACGACCGCGGCCACCGTCGACGGGCGGCCGCTGGCGGCGCTCGCGATCGCCGCCGCGGCCCCCGCGGGCGCGACGACGCGCAGGGCGGTGAGCCCGGCCGGACGCGGCGCGAGCACGGCCACCAGGCCCACGGCCCACCCGAGCCAGCACAACGCCGCGCCGCACAGCCGGGCCGAGTCGCTCCAGCCGCGGAGGCCGCTGGCGAGCGCCGGCCCCGCCGTGAGCGGCAGCGTGACCCAAGCCGCGCGCACGAGCCAGGGTCGCATCGGCGCCCAGTCTGACGGCCCGCGCCCTCGCGGTCACGGTCGGCGTGCCCGCCGAGTGCGGCGTCGCGGCCGGCGGGGCGCGTGGGGCCCACCGGTACCCTGCACCCGATGGCCCAGGAATCGCGCGTCCCGCCCGAGGCCGAGGCGCGGGCCGCCGAGCTGCGCGACGGGCTGAACGAGCACAACGAGCGGTACTTCGTCCTCGACGACCCGATCATCGCCGACGCCGAGTACGACGCGCTCATGCGGGAGCTGCTGGACCTCGAGGCCGAGTTCCCGGCCCTGGCCACGCCCGATTCGCCGACCCAGCACCCCGGCGGGGCGCCGAGCGCGACGTTCGCGCCGGTCACCCACGTGCAGCCCATGCTGTCGCTCGACAACGCCTTCACCGCGGCGGAGGTGCAGGCCTGGTACGCGCGCATCTCGCGGCTCGTCCCCGGGCCGATCGCGTTCGTCGGCGAGCCGAAGCTCGACGGGCTAGCGATGTCGCTGCTCTACGAGGACGGCCGGTTCGTGCGCGGCGCCACCCGCGGCGACGGGGTGACCGGGGACGACGTCACCGCCAACGTCGCCACCATCGCATCCGTCCCGAAGCGGCTCCACGGGTCGGACCTGCCGTCCCAGCTCGAGGTGCGGGGCGAGGTGTTCATGCCCCTCGCGGCCTTCGAGGCGCTGAACCGCCGGCAGGGCGAGGCCGGCGGACGGCTGTTCGCCAACCCGCGCAACGCCGCCGCCGGCAGCCTGCGCCAGAAGGACGCCCGGATCACCGCGTCGCGTGCGCTCGACTTCTTCGGCTATCAGCTCGGCGTGCAGGCCGGCGGTCCCGCGCTGCGCTCGCACCACGAGACGCTGGCCTGGCTCCGCGACCTCGGGATCCCCGTGAACCCCCACGTCGAGGCCCTCGACTCCCTCGACGCGGTCATCCGGTTCTGCGAGCAGATGCTCGACCAGCGCCACGCGCTCGGCTACGAGATCGACGGCGCCGTCGTGAAGGTCGACGACCTGGCCCAGCGCGCCGAGATGGGCTCCACGAGCAAGGCGCCCCGCTGGGCGATCGCCTTCAAGTTCCCGCCCGAGGAGAAGACCACCCGGCTCGTCGGCATCTTCGTCAGCATCGGGCGGACGGGACGCGCCACGCCCTTCGCCCAGCTGGAGCCGGTGTTCGTCGGCGGCTCGACCGTCGGCCTGGCGACGCTCCACAACCAGGACGAGGTGGCGCGCAAGGACGTCCGCCCGGGTGACCTCGTCATCGTCCGCAAGGCCGGCGACGTGATCCCCGAGGTCGTCGGGCCGGTGGTGGCGGCGCGTCGCAAGGGGCTCCGCAAGTGGAAGTTCCCGACCGACTGCCCCGCGTGCGGGTCCCCGCTCGTGCGGCTCGACGGCGAGGCCGACTACCACTGCGTCAACGTCGAGTGCCCCGAGCAGCGGGTGCAGCGCATCGTCCACTTCGCGGGCCGCGCCGCCATGGACATCGAGGGGCTCGGCGAGGAGCGGGTGCGCCAGTTCGTCGACGCCGGGCTGCTGCGGGACGCCGCCGACATCTACGCGCTCACCGCCGACCGGCTGGTGCCGCTCGAGCGGATGGCGGCGAAGTCGGCCGAGAACCTGGTCGCCGGCATCGACGCGTCGAAGACCCGGGGCCTGACCCGGGTGCTCGTCGGCCTCGGCATCCGTCACCTCGGCCCCACCGCGGCCCAGGCCGTCGCCCGCGCCCTCGGCAGCCTCGACCGGGTCGAGGACGCGTCCGTCGAGGAGCTGACCGCGGTCGAGGGCGTCGGCCCCGTGATCGCAGAGAGCGTGGCCCGGTTCTTCGCCATCGCCCGCAACCGGGAGGTCGTCGAGAAGCTGCGCCGCGCCGGCCTGGACCTGACCGCCCCGCCGGCCGCCGTCCTGGCCCGCCCCGACGCCCCGTCGCTCGCCGGGCTGACCTTCGTGCTGACCGGTGGGCTCGAGAGCCTCACCCGGGAGGGGGCCGAGGCCGAGCTGGCGGCCCGAGGGGCCAAGGTGACCTCGAGCGTCTCCAAGAAGACGAGCTACGTCGTGGTGGGGGAGAATCCCGGCACCAAGCTCACGAGGGCCGAGAGCCTCGGGGTGCCGATCCTCGACGAAGCGGGGTTCGTGCAGCTCCTCGAGCACGGCCCGCCGGAAGGAGCGTGATGGTCGACCGGTCGAAGGTCGGGCTCCAGGACGAGCCCGCGACGATGCCCATCGAGCGGGGCAAGATCCGAGAGTTCGCTCGGGCCTGTAAGACGACGAACCCGGCCTACGTCGACGACCCGACGCCGGTGTCGCCGCCGACGTTCCTCACCACCGTGAACTTCTGGAGCGGCGGCGGCACGTCCCCGCTGCAGCGCCTCGACATCGACCTGCGCCGCCTGCTACACGGCGGCCAGGAGTACGTGTTCCACGGGCCGCCCCCACGAGCCGGGACCGAGCTCACCTTCCAGACCCGCGTCGACCAGATCTACGAGAAGGAAGGACGCCGGGGAGGCACGATGACGTTCATCGAGACGGTCACCGAGTTCCGCGACCCGGAGGGCACCCTCGTCGCCGAGGCCCGCTCGACCGCGATCGAGACCGGACAAGCACCGACGGCGGGAGGCTGACGATGGTGGCGTGGGACGAGCTGACCGAGGGCACGAAGGCACCGAGACGCGAGTACGGGCCGCTCACCCGCACCGACTTCGTCCGCTACCAGGGCGCGTCGGGCGACTTCAACCCGATCCACCACGACGAGGAGTTCGCCAAGTCGGCGGGCTTCCCGACCGTGTTCTCGGTCGGGATGCTCCAGGCCGGGATCCTCGGCTGCTACTGCACCGAGTGGCTCGGCGCCGAGAACGTGCGGCGGTTCTCGGTCCAGTTCCGGGAGCAGGTGTGGCCGGGCGACCACCTCGTGTGCGAGGCGACGGTCCGTCGACGCTCCGAGGAGGACGGCGAACGCCGCGTGGAGCTCCAGCTGCTCGTCACCCGCCAGGAGAGCGGCGGCGCCGCGATCAAGGGCGAGGCCACGTTCGCGGTCCCGTGACGCGCCGCCCGAGCCCGCGGTCCCGCCCGCGCTGACCGTGCGAGCGCAGGTCCTCCACGCGCCGGGCCCGATCTCGAGCCGGCCCCTGGCCCTCGAGGAACGGGACGTGCCGGAGCCGCCGGCGGACGCGGTGCGCGTGCGGGTGCACGCCTGCGCCTGCTGTCGCACCGACCTGCACGTCGTCGAGGGCGACCTCGAGCTTCCGCACCTCCCGGTGGTGCCCGGCCACCAGGTCGTCGGCACCGTCGAGGCGCTCGGGTCCGGCTCCACCCGCCTTGAGGTCGGCGAGCGGGTCGGCGTGGCCTGGCTTCACTGGGCCGACGGGGACTGCGCCTTCTGCCGGCGCGGCGAGGAGAACCTGTGCGTGCGGGCCCAGTTCACCGGGTGGACCGTCGACGGCGGCTACGCCGACGCCGTGACGGTCCCCGAGGCCTTCGCGGTGCGGCTGCCCGCGTCCATCGCCGACGTCGCCGCCGCCCCGCTCCTCTGCGCCGGCGTCATCGGCTACCGCGCCCTCCGCCGGGCCGAGGTCCAGCCGGGGGAGCGCGTCGCGCTGCTCGGCTTCGGCGCCTCGGCCCACCTCGCCTTGCAGGTGCTCACCCACTGGGGCTGCGAGGTCGTCGTGCTGACCCGCGGCGAACGGCACCGGCAGCTGGCCGAGGAGCTCGGCGCGGCGTGGGTCGGCGACGCCGCCACCCTGCCGTCCGAGCCGTGCGACCGCGCGGTCGTCTTCGCGCCCGCGGGCGAGCTCGTTCCGGTGGCCCTGCGCCTGATCCGCGCCGGCGGCACGGTCAGCCTGGCGGGCATCCACATGTCACCGATCCCGTCGTTCGACTACGACCTGCTGTGGGGCGAGCGCAGCCTGCGGTCGGTCGCGAACATGACGCGGAAGGACGCGGAGGAGTTCCTCGCCATCGCCGCCGCCGCGCCGGTCCGAGCCGAGGTCGAGACGTTTCCGCTCGAGGCGGCCGACGACGCGCTGCTCGCGGTGGCGCGCGACGAGGTGCGCGGCGCCGCGGTCCTGACCGTGGCCGGCTCGTAGCTCAGGCGCCAACCCGGAACGTCCACGCGTACGTGGACGGGTGGATCGGGCGGGGCTTGGTTTGGAGCCAGTACTCGATGACGACGGTGTGCTCGCCGGGCTGCAGCTCCGAGAGGTCCTTGCCGGGGCCGGGCCGGAAGCTGACCTCGCCGAGTCCGGGCTGACGGGCGAGCTGACCCTCGGGGATCTCCTGGCCGTCGAGGACGAGGGCGCCGGTCAGGTCGGCGTTCAGCTGCACCGCGATCGTGTCCTGCGGGCGGATCAGCTCGCCCGGCCGGGGCTGGAGGGCGACGATCGTCGACGGGAGCCCGGTGGTCTGCTCGCGCGACGTGTCCGCCTTCGTGAGGAGCAAGACGCCGAGGTTCAGGACGACGAGCAGCGCGACGACGACGATCGCGACGCGCCACGGATGGCGGAAGAGCGGCCCGCGTCGGCGCGCCGATCCCACGGGCAGCGCCGTGGGTGTCGTGGTGCTCACCGTCACCGAGGGTACCGGGGGGCGCTGACGCTCAGGGCATCGCGTCGCGCGCGTGCCGCGACATCACGGTGAGCGACCCGTAGCCTGGCCCGGTGCCCTCCAGCGCTGTCGCCGACCTGGTCGGCCGCGTCCTCGCCTCGCGCTACCGCCTCCTCGCGCCGATCGGAGCCGGCGCCAGCGGGCGCGTCTACGTCGCCGACGACGTGCGACTCCGACGTCGGGTGGCGGTCAAGGCCCTCCAGGCCGGGCTCGGCGACGACGCCGGCTTCATCCGCCGGTTCCAGGCCGAGGCGCAGCTCGCCGCGAGCCTGCACCACCCGAACGTGCTGGCCGTCTACGACTGGGGCCAGGATGAGGGCCTGGCGTTCATGGTCGTCGAGCTGCTCCGCGGCGGCTCCCTGCGCGCCCTCCTCGACACGCGGGCCCGACTGTCGCCGGCCCAGGCGACGCGGGTCGGGCGGCAGGTCGCCGAGGGGCTGCGCTACGCGCACGGCCGCGGGCTCGTGCATCGGGACATCAAGCCGGCCAACCTGCTCTTCGATGAGCACGGCGTCGTGCGCGTCGCCGACTTCGGGCTCGCTCGCGCCCTCGCGGAGGCCTCCTGGACCGAGCCGTTCGGCGCGCTGGTCGGGACCGCCCGCTACGCCGCCCCGGAGCAGGCCAGCGCCGTCCCGGTGGACGCCCGTGCCGACCTGTACGCCCTCGCCGTCGTGCTCGTCGAGTCCTGCACCGGCGAGGTGCCGGTGGTCGGCGACACCACGGTCGGCACCCTCGCGGCGCGACACACGCGCGGCATCGTGGCGCCGCCCGAGCTCGGTGCCCTCGGCGCGGTCATCGAGCGCGCCGGCCGACCCGATCGCGCCGAGCGGTATCCCGACGCCGCCACCATGGTGGCGGCGCTATCGGACGTGGCGGCGAGGCTCCCTGCGCCCGAGCCGCTCCCGCTCGCCGGGCTCGGCGACGAGGCCGAGGACGCCGACCCCACCCGACTCGGCGTCACCCGCGCCGACGGCGCCACCCGATCCGGCGAGACGACCGCCAAGGAGGACGCCGCCCCGCTCGCCATCGCGGTGCGCCCCGCGCCCTTCCGGGCCCGGCGCGCGGTGCCGTACGTCGTCGGCGCCGCCATCGTGGCCGCGCTCGTCGCCGCGCTGCTCCTGCTCGTGACGGGCGGCCCCGGCCCGTCGGTCGCCGCGCCCACCCTCGTCGGCGAGTCGGCCGCGCAGGCGCGCGCCAGCGCGGCGAACGCCGGCTTCCTCGTCCAGGTCGTGCAGCAACGACGCGCCGACGACCCGACCGGCCTCGTCATCGCCCAGGACCCGGCGCCGGGCGCCTTCGTCGCCAAGGGCGGGACGCTCGACGTCGTCGTGTCGCGCGGCCCGCCCCCGGTGCCGGTGCCGAACGTCGCGTCGCGGCCGGCGAACGAGGCCCAGTACCTCCTGGCCCAGGCCGGGTTCGTCGTCGCGCTCGACCACCGCTACGACGAGACCGTCCCGAGGGGCAGCGTGATCGGCACCAGCCCGGCTGGTGGCGCGCGCGCCGCCCCCGAGTCGACGGTGCGGATCGTCGTGAGCGATGGCCCGGCGCCCATCCCCATCCCCAACGTCGCCAACGAGAGCGCGGCCGCCGCGGCCCAGGCCCTGAGCGCCAGTGGCTTCAGCCCGGTGGCCCAGAACGCCTACAGCGACACCGTGCCGGTCGGGCAGGTGATCGACACCAACCCGCCCGCGGGCTCGTCGGCGCTCCGCGGCACGACGGTGACGCTCCACGTCAGCCAGGGCCCCCAACCGGTCGTGGTGCCCGACCTCCGGGGTCAGGCGGTCGAGGCCGCCAGCGCCCAGCTCACGGCCCTCGGGCTCGTCCCCGACGTCCAGAACTACGGGCCCGGCAAGCCGGTGCAGGCCATGTCGCCGGCGCCTGGGACCACGGTGAAGAAGGGGTCGAGCGTCACCCTCGTGCTCTGAGACCCGGGTGAGCCGCGGCGCCGCAGGGTCGTCGCGGGCGGGCGCGCGTTGCGTACCATCCCGCGAGTCCCGAACGAGGGAGGCCCATGGGCACGCTGGACGGACGGGTCGCGATCATCACCGGCGCCGGTCGCGGGATTGGGCGCGAGCACGCGCTCTTCTTCGCCGCCGAAGGCGCCCGGGTGGTGGTGAACGACCTCGGTGGCGACATCCACGGCGAGGGGGCGGACCGGGCGCCGGCCCAGCAGGTGGTCGACGAGATCAAGGGGCTGGGCGGGGAGGCCGTCGCCAACACCGAGAGCGCCTCGGACTTCGAGGGCGCCAAGCGCCTTATCGACCAGGCCGTCGAGACGTTCGGTGACCTGCACGTGCTCGTGAATAACGCCGGCATCCTCCGGGACCGCGTGCTCGTGAATATGACCGAGCCGGAGTGGGACTCGGTCATCAACGTCCACCTCAAGGGGCACTTCTGCCCGACCCGGCACGCGGCCGCGTACTGGCGCGAGCGGACGAAAGCCGGTCACGAGGTGCGGGCCTCGATCGTGCACACGTCGTCGACCTCGGGCGTGCTCGGCAACGCGGGCCAGACGAACTACGGCGCCGCCAAGGCCGGCATCGCCGCCTTCTCGACCATCTGCGCGATGGAGCTCGGCCGCTACGGCGTGCGCTCGAACGCGGTCACGCCCATGGCGCGCACCCGCCTCACCGAGCAGACCCCCGGGCTCGAGGACGTCGTGCGCGCGCCCGCGGACGCCGGCGTGTTCGACGTCTGGGACCCGGCGAACATCTCGCCGATGATCGCCTACCTCGGCACCGCCGACTGCCCGTTCACGGGCGAGACCTTCTTGGTCCAGGGCGACACCGTCGCCCGCTACCAGCCCTACATCATCGCCGAGACCATCTCGAACCGCGGGCGGCGCTGGACGGTGCCACGGCTGATCGAGGAGGGCCCGAAGCTCGCCGCGGGCGATGACCGGCGGGGCGGGCCGAGCGAGCTCGGTCGCGTCTCCCGCTGAGCCGCCGCCGACCGGCGGCGCCTATTCGGTGACGCCCTGGATCGCGGTCTGGAGGGGCGTGGCGCCCCCCGGGGTGCCGCCGGCGGCCTGGGCGGCCAGGAGCTTGGCCATGTCGCCCTGCACCTTCACCCGGCCCGACATGAACGCCTGCATCCCGGTGGCGGGGTCGCCCGAGACGAACACCTCCTTGGCGGTCCCGTAGTCGGTGGTGAGGTGCAGGTCGGCGTCGTCGACGTGGCCGATCCCCCAGTGCCCCTGCCCGCGCTGCGCGCCCATGTGGAGGCGCCGCTCGGAGCCGAACGGCGTGTCCGTGACCGTGACGTTCATGGTCACGTCGGCCTGGCCGGGCGCCTCGGCACCGTGCTCCTCGGCGAGCTCGTCGACGGCGGCGAACCACTCGTCCGAGAGGAATCGGTACTTCGGCACGTGCTCCTCCGCGCTCCAGGGTGGCGTGATCGTAGCGCCGCGCGCACGACCGGATCGCGGCGACGACCCGTAGACTCGGCGCGCATGGCGCGACCGATCACACGAGCCGACGTCGAGCACGTGGCGCGGCTCGCGCGCCTGGCGCTGGACGACGACGAGCTCGACGGCTTCACTCGCGAGCTCGGCGAGATCCTCGAGCACGTCCAGGAGCTCGAGGCCCTCTCGCTCGACGACGTCGAGCCGACCGCCCACCCCCTGCCGCTCGCCAACGTGGTCCGGCGCGACGAGGTGCGCCCGACCCTCCCGCGCGACGAGGTGCTGGCCCAGGCCCCCGAGGTCGAGGACGGCCGCTTCCGCGTGCCGCGCATCCTCGACGCGCCGTGACCGCGGCCGGAATCGCCCGAGCGGTGCGGGCCGGCGATCGCCGCGCCCGCGACGTGCTCGAGGAGCACCTCGACCGGGTGGCCGAGCGCGAAGGCGGCGTCCACGCGTTCACCCTCGTGCTGGCGGACCAGGCGCGCGCCGCCGCCGACGCCGTCGACGCCGCGGTGGCCGGCGGCACCGACCCGGGCCCGCTCGCCGGCGTCCCCGTCGCGGTGAAGGACAACCTCTGCAGCCGCGGGATCCCGACGACGTGCGGCTCGCGGATCCTCGAGGGCTGGCGCCCGCCGTACACGGCCACGACGGTCGAGCGGGTCGTGGCGGCCGGCGCCGTGGTGGTCGGCAAGGCCAACTGCGACGAGTTCGCCATGGGCTCCTCGACCGAGAACTCGGCCTACGGCCCGACCCGGAACCCGCGCGACGAGGAGCGCGTGCCCGGCGGGTCGAGCGGCGGCTCGGCGGCCGCGGTGGCGGCCGGCTTCTCGGCGCTCGGGCTCGGCTCCGACACCGGCGGCTCGATCCGCCAGCCGGCGTCGCTCTGCGGCGTCGTCGGCGTGAAGCCCACCTACGGCACCGTGTCGCGCTACGGGCTCGTCGCCTTCGCCAGCTCCCTCGACCAGGTCGGGCCCTTCGCGGCCACGGTCGCCGACGCCGCCCTGCTGCTCGACGTGATCGCCGGGCACGACCCGCTCGACTCGACGAGCCTCGACGAGCCGCTGGCGGCCACGACGGATGCCCTCGACGCCGGGGTCGACGGGCTCCGGGTGGGGATCGTCGAGGAGCTCACCGACGCCGACGGCGTCCAGCCCGAGGTGCGGGCGGCGGTCGACGCCGCCGGCGCCGCGCTCGAGGCCTCGGGCGCCACCGTCGAGCGGGTGTCGACGCCGAGCGCCCGCTACGCGCTCTCGGCCTACTACCTGATCGCGCCGGCCGAGGCCTCGTCGAACCTCGCCCGCTACGACGGGGTGCGCTACGGCCTGCGCGTCGACGCCGACGACGTCGCCACGATGAACGCGCGCACCCGCGCCGCCGGCTTCGGGCCCGAGGTGAAGCGACGGATCATGCTCGGCACGTACGCGCTCTCCGCCGGCTACTACGACGCCTACTACGGGAAGGCCCAGCGGGTCCGCACGCTAATCATCCGGGACTTCGCCCGCGTCTACGAGCGCTGCGACGCGCTGCTCGCGCCGACCTCGCCCACGGTGGCGTTCCCGCTCGGGGCCAAGACCGCCGACCCGCTGACCATGTACCTGTCCGACGTCTGCACGGTCCCGAGCAGCCTGGCCGGGCACGCCGCCATCAGCGTCCCGTTCGGCGTCGGCGAGGCCGGCCTGCCGGTGGGCGTGCAGGTGCTCGCGCCCGCGCTCGGCGACCCGCTGCTGTTCCGGGTCGGCGCGGTGCTGGAGGCGGCGGCGCCATGAGCGGCGCAGGGGGCTGACATGCCGGCCGAGGACTACGAGCCCGTGATCGGCCTCGAGGTGCACACCGAGCTGAGCACGGCGACGAAGCTGTTCTGCGGCTGCCCGAACGAGTTCGGCGCCGAGCCGAACACGAACGTGTGCCCCACGTGCCTCGGGCTGCCCGGCTCGCTCCCGGTCGTGAACGCGGCGGCGGTCGAGTACGCGCTGCGGCTGTCGGCCGCCCTCGGGTTCACGGTCCCAGCGCAATCGCTCTTCGCGCGCAAGAACTACTTCTACCCGGACATGCCGAAGAACTTCCAGATCACCCAGTACGAGGAGCCCATCCTCGTCGACGGGTCGCTCGAGGTCGAGGGGGCCCGGATCGGGATCGAGCGCGCGCACCTCGAGGAGGACACGGGCAAGACCGTCCACGTCGGCGGAGGCGGGCGCATCCACGAGGCCGATCACTCGCTCGTGGACTACAACCGCGCCGGCGTCCCCCTCATGGAGATCGTGAGCCGTCCCGACCTGCGCTCGGCCGAGCAGGCGCGCGCCTACGTCAACGAGCTGCGGGCGGTGCTGCGCGCGCTGCGGATCTCCGACGTGAAGATGGAGGAGGGGTCGCTCCGGGTCGACGCCAACGTCTCGGTGCGCCCCACGGGCTCCGACGGGCTCGGCACCAAGGTCGAGGTGAAGAACATGAACTCGCTGCGGTCCCTCGGTCGCGCCATCGATTTCGAGATCGCCCGCCAGGTCGACCGCCTCGACGCCGGCGAGCCCGTCGTGCAGGAGACCCGGCACTGGGACGAGGCCGACGACCGGACCCACGGCATGCGCACGAAGGAGGGGAGCAGCGACTACCGCTACTTCCCGGAGCCCGACCTGGTGCCGCTGGCGCCCGACGCGGCGCAGCGGGCCCGCGCCGGCGCCTCCGTCCCCGAGCTCCCGGCACCGCGACGGGCCCGGCTCGTCGCCGACTGGGGGATCAGCGACGCCGACGCCCGGGTCCTCGTCGACGTCGACGGGCTCGCCGACTACGCCGAGGGCGCGGTGGCCGAGCTCGTCGGGGGCACGCCCCGCGACGTGGCGCACTGGTGCACGGTCGACGTGCTGGCGTTCCTGCGGGAGAGCGGCCTGCCGCCGTCGATCCTGCCCCTGCCGCCCGACGGCCTCGCCGAGCTGGTGGGGCTCGTCGCCGACGGGACGCTGTCGCGCCGCCAGGCCAAGGACGTCCTCGACGAGTGCCTCCGCGAGCCGAAGCGCCCGCGCCAGGTGGTCGCCGAGCGGGGCCTGGCCCAGGTGAGCGACGAGGCCGAGCTCGCGGGCGCCGTCGACGGCGTCGTGGCTGCGCACCCCGACGAGGTGACCGCCTACCGGGGCGGCGACGAGAAGGAGCGGGCGAAGAAGCTGGGCTTCCTGATGGGGGAGGCGATGCGGGCCACCGGCGGCCAGGGCAACCCCCGGCTCGTGCGCGCGCTCCTGGAGGACCGGCTCGGCTGACCCGCCCGGCCGTCAGTCCATCGGCACCTGGCGGACGATCCGACCCTCGGTCCGCTCGAAGATCTCGTCGAGGTCGCGCCCGGTGATCGTCAGCCCGTGGTTGCGCTGGCCGACGACCGCCCGCGACGGGTCGGGCGCGCGGCGGACGATGTCGGCGACGGCGCCGGCGAGCTCGATCGTGCCGCAGGGGTAGCTGATCTCGGTGGCCGGGGTCCCGTCGATCCAGGCGTGCACGTGCACGATGGCCCCGACGGCCGGGTGCTCGCGGTAGATCATCCAGTGCTCGATGGCGTCCACCGACACCCGGTTCGGCGTCACGTGCGGCGGCACCGCGAGGACCATCGCGTCGGCGTCGGGGTCGTAGCCGCGCACGAGGAGCACCTCGCGGCCGACCTCGCGCAGGTGGCCCTTGTCGACGCCGCTGGCGCTCATCCAGAACTCCGGGCCGAGGCCGCGGTCGGCTCGGGGCTGGCGGCGGGCGCTGAGGTTCCCGTAGCTGAGCCCGCCGATCCCGTAGAGGAGCTTCACGTGGCGCAGGTCCCGCTCCGAGAGGAGCTCCTCGATCGGGAACGGCGCCGGGAGCAGGTCGAGCTCGGCCAGCCGCTGGCCGGCCCGGGCGATCTGGGCCGTCTGTTCGTCGCCGGCCCACAGCTCGACGGGGAGGTCGGGGCGGAAGTCGTTGCCGATCACCAGTCGCGACGAGGCCATCGGCTCGAGGCGCGCGAACACGGCCTCGAAGAAGGCGTCGTCGTTCCCGTCGTGCTCGATGGTGGCCGTGCCCTGCTCGAGGGTGACGAAGTGCGCGGCCGGCCGGCCCTCGTCGCTGACGAGGACGGCGAGGTTGGCGAGGCCGCGGACCAGCAGCGGGTAGCCGGTGCGGAGCAGGTCGTCGGGCCGCTCGGGGAGCGCCGCGAGCGCGACCACGAACGTCGGGGCGCGCTTGCGCCGATACGGGCGCGGGTGGGCGAGGTCGAGGGCGTGCAGCACGACCTGGGTGTCGGGCCCCGGCGCGTCCCGCGGCTCGTAGCCGGAGGCGGCGAGCGCGCGGGTGAGGCCGTCGAGCATCCAGGCCAGCGTCGGGGTGGTCGGCCGACCGTGACGCGCGAACGTGCGGTCGGTCACCCCCCGCCGGTCGGCCAGCGCGACGGCGCCGGTCCTGCTCTGCTGCATGCTCGCTCCGCTGTCGGGGGGGACCACGACCGGGTCTGCCGACCCGGTCTCGTCGTCTACCCGTTGGACCGGGTCGTCATGCCGGCGGTTACGGCGGGTCAGCCCGCCGGCGGGTCGGCGATGGCGACGGCGCGGATCGGCGGGAGCTCGTCGGCGAGGACCCGCCAGGTGGCGCCTCCGTCCTCGCTGGCGAAGACGGTGCCGGCGGTCCCGGCGACCACCTGGTCGCCGCGGGCGTCGAGGGCGCCGGTGTCCACGATCGCCGGCAGCCACTCGGGCAGCCCGTCGGTGCAGCGCTCGAAGGGGCCCCCCTCGAGCGCCCGCCGGTACAGGGCGGGGCGCGGGCCGAAGGGGCCGTCCGACGCGCTCACCACGACCGCGCCGGTCGGGAAGGCGAGGGCGCGCAGGTAGGTGGCGTGGAGCCCGGTCGTGGCCGGCGGGGCCCACCTCGCGCCCTCGTCGCGGCTCTCGAGGAGGCCGGCCGCCGCGGCCGCCATCACGACCGCGGGCTCGACCGGGTGGGCGCGGACCTCGTGCACGTCGGCCTCGATGTCGACCGTCGGCGCCCAGCTGGCGCCGTCGTCGGCGGAGCGGGGGATCCCCCCGACGTGGACCGACGCCAAGAGGGTCCCGCCCGTGGCAGTGGCGCTCAGCGATCGGACGTAGGGGGTGCGGCTCCCGACCGCGTGCCACTGGTCCCGGCCGGCGAGCCGGTCGAACCCGCCGAGCGGCTCGGCCCGGCCGTCGACGACGCGCGCCAGTCGGGCGTCGGCGGTGCCGACGAGGTCGCCGCGTCCGGTGGCCAGGACGGCGGTGATCGGCGCCTCGAGCGCCACCGGGCCGACCGCCCACGAGCCGCCCTCGGCGCGGCAGGCCAGCGCCTGGCCGTCGACGACGGCGCAGCCGCCGAACGTGGCGTCGACCCGGAGCGCGGTGATCCGACCGGCGAGCTCGGTGGTCGGCGCGGCGTCGTCGCGCACCGCGAGCAGGCCTGCCTCGGTCGCGACCAGCACCGTCACGGGAACGAGCATATGGGCGCTCCGGACCGCCCCAGTACGCTGGCGGCGTGGACGAGTCCATGAAGCCGCGCAGCCACGAGGTGACCGACGGCATGGAGCGCGCGCCGGCGCGCGCCATGCTGCGGGCCATCGGCATGACCGACGCCGACTGGGACAAGGCGCAGGTCGGGGTGGCGTCGAGCTGGAACGAGGTCACCCCCTGCAACCTCCCGCTCGAGCGGCTCGCCAAGCGAGCGAAGGCCGGGGTCCGGGACGCCGGGGGCTTCCCGATCGAGTTCATGACCATCGCCGTCAGCGACGGCATCTCGATGGGCCACGAGGGGATGCGGGCCTCCCTCGTCAGCCGCGAGATCATCGCCGACTCGATCGAGTGCGTGATGCACGCCGAGCGGCTCGACGGGCTCGTCACGCTCGCCGGCTGCGACAAGAGCCTGCCGGGCATGCTCATGGCCGCGGCCCGGCTGAACCTGCCCTCGGTGTTCCTGTACGGCGGGTCGATCCTGCCCGGGCACTGGAAGGACCAGAGCCTCGACATCGTCAGCGTCTTCGAGGCCGTCGGCGCCTGCGCCGCCGGCACGCTCACCGAGAACGAGCTCGGCGAGATCGAGCGGCGCGCGTGCCCGACCGAGGGCTCCTGCGCCGGCATGTTCACGGCCAACACCATGGCCTCGGCCGCGGAGGCGCTCGGCATGTCGCTGCCCGGCAGCGCGGCGCCGCCGGCGGTCGACCGCCGTCGCGACGACTTCGCCTTCGAGAGCGGGCAGGCCGTGCTGGGCCTGCTCCGGTCCGGGATCCGTCCCCGCCAGATCCTGACGAAGGAGGCGTTCGAGAACGCCATCGCGGTGGGCATGGCGCTCGGCGGCTCGACGAACCTCGTCCTCCATCTCCTGGCCATCGCCGCCGAGGCCCAGGTGGAGCTCGAGCTCGACGACTTCAACCGGGTCGGCGCCCGCGTCCCGCACGTCGCCGACATGAAGCCGCACGGCCGCCACCACATGGTCGACCTCGACCGGATCGGCGGCGTGCCGGTCGTGATGCGCATGCTCCTCGACGCCGGCCTGCTCCACGGCGACTGCCTCACCGTCACCGGCCGCACCGTGGCCGAGAACCTCGCCGCGCTGGACCCCCCGGGCCCGGACGGCGACGTCGTCCACCCCCTGGGCTCGCCGATCCACGCCGAGGGCGGCATCGCCGTGCTGCGGGGCTCGCTGGCGCCGAACGGCGCGGTCGTGAAGGTGGCGGGCATCGACCGGCCGCGGTTCGAGGGGCGCGCCCGGGTCTTCGACGGCGAGGAGCTGGCGATGGAGGCGATCCTCGCCGGTGGGATCGAGCCCGGGGACGTCGTCGTCATCCGCTACGAGGGCCCGAAGGGCGGGCCCGGCATGCGCGAGATGCTCGCCGTCACCGGCGCCATGAAGGGCGCGGGCCGCGGCGCCGACGCCGCGCTCGTCACCGACGGGCGGTTCTCGGGCGGCACCCACGGGTTCTGCGTCGGCCACGTCGCCCCCGAGGCGGTCGACGGAGGCCCGATCGCGCTCGTCGAGGACGGGGACCGCATCGTCATCGACGCCGCCACGCACACCCTCGACGTCCTCGTCGACGAAACGACGCTGCGGGCCCGGCGCGCGAGCTGGAAGCCCATCGACGCCCGCTACACGACCGGCGTGCTCGCGAAGTACGCCCGGCTGGCCCAGGGAGCCGAGCGGGGAGCGACGACGAGCGCCTGACCGCGCGGCCACGTCCTCCACCTAGCGTCGCGTCGTGCCCGAGATCCTCGAGGTCGAGGCGACGCGTCGCACCATCGAAGCGCGCGCCCTCGGCCGGACCATCGCCGGCGTGGACGCGCCCGACGCCTGGTACCTGAAGCGCGGCCTCACCCCCGACGTCGTCGCCGCGGTCCTCCCCGGGCGACGCTTCGTCGGGGCCCGACGTCGCGGCAAGCTGCTGCTCCTCGACACGAGCGCGCGGACGGACGACGCCGCGCCCGCCGACGACCGCACCCCCGACGGGCCGACCCTCGCCGTGCATCTCGGCATGACCGGCCGCGTCCTGGTCGACGGCCAGCCCGCCGGTGACGAGCTGCGCTTCGCCAGCAACCGCGACCGGCCCGGCTGGCACCGGTTCACGGTGCGGTTCACCGACGGCGGGTCCGTGACGGTGCGCGACCCGCGTCGGCTCGGCGCGGTCGAGCTCGATCCCGACGAGGACCGCCTCGGTGTCGACGCCCTCGCGCTCACGCTCGCGGGCCTGGGCGCGACGCTTCGCGGTCGCCGCGCCCCCCTGAAGGCCGTGCTCCTGGACCAGGCCGGCGTCGCCGGTCTCGGCAACCTGCTCGTCGACGAGATCCTCTGGCGGGCCGGCCTCGCCCCGGGCCGGCCCGCGGGCTCGCTGACGGCGGCGGAGCGGGCCCGGCTGGCTCGGGCGGTGCGCACGAGCCTGCGCGTCCTGGGCCGTCGGGGCGGATCGCACACCGGCGACCTCATGCCCGAGCGCCAACCCGGCGGGCACTGCCCCCGCGACGGCGCCGCGCTGCGTCGTGACACCGTCGGGGGCCGTACCACCTACTGGTGTCCGCGCCACCAGCGTTGATCGGCGGCACCCGGCTGTCGGCCGCGGGAGGCGACGTGCACCTCCTTCGGGCTGCCAACGGAAGGCCGAGGGCGAGCGACGCGCCGAGGACCGGCCCACTCCCACTCCGCGTCCCGTGCGCACACGTGGCGCGTGCAGTCCTGGCTCAGGTTGGCCCCGTTCGTCGTCGATGAAAGGGCAGTGCCCGCTCGCAGTGACCCTGTGGCGGCGCCACTCGCAGCGTCCGCCGACCGGCAGCGCGGCGCGGCTGCACGCCTGACGCCAGAAGGCCCACCGGACGCGACGGACCGTGTGCAGGGCGGTCGGGATCGGTCGTGGCGGCGGGCCCGCCGCGCCGGGCTCGTCCTGGCGTTGGTGGTCGCCGCCGCCGCGTGCGTCCCGCTCGCCCCGCCGCCCGCGGCGCCCGTGTACACGCCGCCGCCGCCCGTCTACGGGCACGACTTCCCCGACCCGACGATCGTCAACGCCGGCGCGGGCGGCTACCTGGCGTTCTCGACCAACTCCATCTACCCGTACGCCGACGCGCCGCTGGTCCCGACCGCGCAGTCGAGCTGCCCCGCCGGCTTCGTCTGCGCCTCGACGACCGACCTGGGGACGTGGACCCGCGGGAACCCGACCGACGCGCTCGCCCGGCCGCCGGCCTGGCAGATGGACCCGTACCACCCGCTGCGGCTCCAGAACTGGGCTCCCGCCGTCCACGAGTTCGGCGGCACGTGGGTCCTGTACTTCACGGCCCCCGACCCGAGCGGCGACGAGTGCATCGGGGCCGCCACGTCATCGGCCCCGCAGGGCCCGTACGCGCCCGTCGACGCCGGCCCGATCCAGTGCGACTTCGGCGCCGGCGGGTCGATCGACCCGAGCGTGGTCGTCGATGACAACGGGACGCCGTGGCTGCTCTGGAAGACCGACGGCAACTGCTGCCAGCTCCCCGTGTACATCCGATCCCGACAGCTCGCGCCCGACGGCCTGTCGTTCGCGCCGGGCTCGAGCGCGCAGATCCTCATCGGCATGGACCAGGCCTGGGAGGACGGCAGCGCCGGCGGGCAGCAGCCCTGGAAGAAGGGGGTCGAGGGGCCGGCCATGGTGCGGGCGTCCGACGCGTACTGGCTCTTCTACGCCGGGAACTGGTGGGACAGCGGCGCGTACGGCATCGGCTACGCCCGGTGCACGTCCCCCGCCGGCCCGTGCGCGAAACCCCACCGCGGCCCGCTGATCGGCAGCGGCGCCCAGGGCGCCGGGCCGGGTGGGGCCGACACGTTCGTCGATCAGAGCGGCCAGACCTGGATCGTGTACCACGCCTGGGACCCGTCGGCGGTCGGGAGCGCCGCCAACGGGACGCGCACCATGCGCCTCAGCCGCCTCGACCTGTCCCAGGGCACCCCCGTGCTCGGAGCCGGGCCGTGAGCGGCCACGCCCGATGGGTCGCGGGCGGCATGGCCGCGCTGGCCGCCACCGCCGTCGCGCTGGCGCTGGCGCTGACGACCGGCGCCCGTCCGGCCTCGGTGGTGACGCCGGCCCAACCGGCCGCCGCGGCCGGCTGCCAGGCGCCGGGCGCCGGCCCCGCGGCGCCCCCGAGTCAGCCGGTCGCGCCGCCGGCGGCGGTGACCGTTCCCGGCGCGGTGTCCATCGACACGCGGGGGCTCGTGCCCGGCGCCGTGACCGAGACCGCCGACGGCCAGCCGTGGGCCATCGTCCGCGACCCCCGCTCGGCCGCGACGTCCGGGCTCGTCGCCCGCGTCGACACCGCCCGCCGGGTCCTCGGCGCGGTCACGCCCGTGGTCGACCACTGCACCGCGACCGCGATCACCGCCCAAGGCTCCTCGGTGTGGGTCGCCACCTGCGATCCGTCCGCCACCGGCACCGCGGCCGACGCCGAGCTGGTGCGCGTCGACGGGCAGGGCCAGATCGGCGCGCGGGTCGCGATGCCGACCGCGTGCGTGACCCAGCTCGCCGCCGGCGCCCACACCGTGTGGGCGACGAGCGCCCCGAGCACCACCGGGTCCCCGAGGCTGTTCCGGCTCGACACCGCCACCGGCCGCGTGGACGAACCGACCCCGCTGCACGGCGAGCAGCTCAGCGGCATCGCCGTCGTCGGCGACGATCCGTGGACCGCCCGGACGGCGGCGACGGGCGCACGCCTCGTGCGCGCCGACCACGCCACCGGCGCCGACCTCGCCTCGCTGCCCACCGGCGCGCTCCGCGTCGGCGGGATCGTCGGGACCACGCTGTGGGTCGAGGACACCAGCGCCGGCACCCTCGTGGCCCGCGACGCCACCACCGGGAGCGCGGCCGCCTCCGTCCCCGTCGCCGACCTGCGGGCGTTCGCGGTCGGGTCGAGCGGCGTCTGGTACGAGCAGGCGAGCCCGGCGTCGCTGACCATCACCCTCGGGCGGGTCGGGCCCACGAACACGGCCGCCGCCGTGACCGCGTTCACCGGCCCGGGCCCGGACCGCACCGGGCTGCCGTTCCTCGGGACGCTGTCGGCCACGACCGGCGGCGCGTGGCTGGCGACCCAGGACCACCTGTTCCTCGTCCACTCCTGAACCGGCCCTCCCGACACGCGAAGCCCTTTGCCGCACCGCCGGCTCATCTGGCATACTCGTCGGGCCATGGAGCGCCTCGAGCTGATCGTCGTAGTTACCTAGCGCACGCCCGCCCCGACGCGCGCGTGCGCTCCTCCGCCCCTCGCCCCGAGCGAGGGGCGTTTCATGTCCACCCACGCCCAAGGAACCCCGATGCAACTGACCGGCGCCCAAGCCCTCATCAAGAGCCTCGAGATGGAGGGCACCGAGGTCATGTTCGGCCTCCCGGGCGGGGCCATCCTGCCCGTCTACGACCCGCTCATCGACAGCTCGATACGCCACATCCTCGTGCGTCACGAGCAGGGCGCGGGCCACATGGCCGAGGGCTACGCCGACGCCACCGGGCGTCCCGGCGTGGCGATGGTCACCAGCGGGCCGGGAGCGACGAACATCGTCACGCCGCTCTGTGACGCCTACATGGACAGCGTCCCGATCGTGGTCATCACCGGGCAGGTGCCCTACACCGTGATCGGCACCGACGCCTTCCAGGAGTGCGACACCCTCGGCATCACGATGCCGGTCACCAAGCACAACTGGCTCGTGACCGACGCGCGCGAGATCCCGCAGGTCGTGCGGGAGGCGTTCCACGTCGCGACGACCGGCCGGCCCGGGCCGGTGCTCATCGACCTGCCGAAGGACATCTCGAACCAGATGATGGAGTGGTACTGGCCCGAGCGCGTCGACCTCCCCGGCTACAAGCCCACGACCCGGGGCCACCCGAAGCAGATCAAGGACGCGGCCCGGCTCATGGCCGCGGCCCACCGCCCGGTCATCTACGCCGGTGGCGGCATCCTCAAGGCCCGCGCCGCCGAGGCCCTCCGCGAGCTCGCCGAGCTCACCGGGTACCCGGTGGTGACGACCCTGATGGCCCGAGGGGCGTTCCCCGACGACCACGAGCTGTGCCTCGGCATGCCGGGCATGCACGGCAACTACACCGCGGTCACGGCGATGCAGCGGGCCGACCTGCTCGTGGCCCTCGGCTCCCGGTTCGACGACCGGGTGACGGGCCGGGTGGGCACCTTCGCGCCCGAGGCGAAGACCATCCACGTCGACATCGACCCCGCCGAGCTCGGGAAGGTGCGCCGGCCCGACGTCCCCATCGTCGGCGACTGCCGACTCGTGATCGAGGAGCTGGTGCACGCGGTCCGGTCGAGCCGGTCGAAGCACGAGTGGCCGTCGCTCGAGGCCTGGCACGCGCAGCTGCGGGCGTGGCAGCGCGAGTACCCGCTCGTGTTCGAGCAGCACGAGTCCGGGCCCCTGAAGCCGCAGTACGTCATCGACATGCTGCGCGACCACACCCCGGACGACACGATCGTCGCCTCCGGGGTGGGGCAGCACCAGATGTGGACGAGCCAGCGGTGGCGGTTCAACTACCCCTACACCTGGATCAACTCGGGTGGGCTCGGCACGATGGGCTTCGCGGTTCCCGCCGCGATCGGCGCCAAGGTGGGTCGACCGGAGCGCCTGGTGTGGGCGGTGGACGGCGACGGCTGCTTCCAGATGACGGCGCAGGAGCTGGTGACGGCGAGCGCCGAGCGGATCCCGGTGAAGATCGCGATCTTGAACAACGCCTACCTGGGCATGGTGCGCCAGTGGCAGGAGCTCTTCTACGAGGAGCGCTACAGCGAGGTCTACCTCTCGCCCGACCTCCCCGACTACGTGAAGTGGGCCGAGGCGATGGGCTGCGTGGGCTTCCGGGTCGACCATCCCGACGAGGTGGTGCCGGCGATCGAGAAGGCGAACGAGGTGGACGACCGACCGGTCGTCGTGGACTTCCGCGTCGACTACCGGGAGAAGGTGTACCCGATGGTGCCCGCCGGCGGCTCGAACGACGACATCATCCTCGACCCGGCCCACGACCGGCCGGGCGGACGGTAGGAGACGCGATGGCTGCCCCGCCTCGTCACCACATCCTGTCGGTGCTCGTCGAGAACCGGTTCGGCGTGCTCAGCCGCATCTCGGGGCTGTTCGCCCGCCGCGGCTTCAACATCGTGTCGCTCGCCGTCAGCCCGACCGAGGACGAACGGTTCAGCCGGATGACGATCGTCGTCGACGCCGACGAGACGCCCCTCGAGCAGGTCACGAAGCAGCTCAACAAGCTGATCCCGGTCATCAAGATCGTCGAGCTCAGCCCGGACGAGGCCGTCGAGCGCGAGCTCATGCTCGTCACGGTGAAGGCGACGGCCGACGGGCGGTCCCAGATCACCGAGCTGGCCGCCATCTTCGAGGCCAAGATCGAGGACGTGGGCTACGAGGCGATCACGATCATGGTGGCCGGGAGCCCGTCCAAGCTCGACGCCATGACCGACCTGCTCCAGCCCTTCGGCATCGCGGAGGTGCAGCGCACCGGCCGCGTCGCGCTCCCGGTGCTGGCCCGCCGACCGACTCCGCTGCGCGCGGTGCGAGCCCGCGGGGCGTGAGCGGCTGGAGGTGACGCGACGGCGCCCGCTCGGACCTCGCCTCACCCCGGCGCCCGGCCGGCGGGCGCCGCGTCGCCCGGCCGGACCGCGTTCGACCGCCGACATCGGGCCTGGGGCCCGGCGCTGGCCCTCGTGAGCGGCGCCGCGCTCGTGCTCGCGGCGTCGACGCCGGCCGGCGGCGGCCCGAGGCAGCGCCGGGAGGCGCCGCCGTCCATGCACAGCCTGAGCGTCGGCGGGACCGCGGACCGGGTCGCGGTCGGGCCGAGCGGGGTGTGGGTCGGGGACCTCTCGCGCCTGGCCCGGGTCGACCCGACGAGCGAGGCCATCGTCGAGGTGCCGGGCGCCACGACGCCGATCGGGGTCGGGCCCGCCGCCGTCTTCGCCGGCGTCTACACCCGGCCCGACACCGTCGGCCGGGTCGACCCGACCGGGGCGCGGGTCGGCACGACGATCACCGTCGGTGGGTCCCCAGCCGCCGTCGCCGTCGCCGGCGCGTCGCTCTTCGTGCTCGACGCCGGCGGGACCCTGACGCGCCTCGACGCGACGACGGGGACGGTCACCGGGCAGCGCCCGCTCGGCAGCTTCGGGTTTGCGCTCGCGGTGGCGGGCGGCGCGGTGTGGGCGTCCGGCCGGACCGCGGACCCGAACGCCGGCCCCCTCGGATCGCTGCGGGCCCCCCACACCCAAGCCGTGCTGTGGCGCGTCGACCCGGTGACGCTCGGCGTGGTCGCCACGATCCCGACCGGCGCCAACTGCGACGCGCTGGCGGCGAGCGACGCGGTCGCGTGGGCGGGGTGCGGGACCGCCCGCCGCATCGACGCGTCGGCCGACCGCCTCGTGAGCACGAAGGCCGGCGCGCTGAACGGAATCGCGGTCGGGGAGGGGGCGGCGTGGGCGCTGAGCCCCGACGGCACCGTCACCCGCCTCGACGCGTCGACCGGCCGCGTCGTCGGCACGATCGTCGTGCCGAGCGGCTCGGAGGGAATCGCGGCCGGCGACGGCGCGCTGTGGGTCGCGAACCCGCACCTGCACGACCCGCCGACCGAGCAAGGAACCGCGACGTTGCTGCGCGTCGCCGTCGGCGCCGGCGGCGGCGGATGAGCGTCGCGCCGACCACCGCGCGCGCCGCGTCGACCGCGAGCGACGTCCCGCCCCGACACCGCCGGGGCTTCGCTACCCTGACCCGCTGCCAGCAGCACCGACCGCACGGAGGGCCCGATGGCTGCGTCCATCTACTACGACGGCGACGCTGACCTCGCCCTGCTCGAGGGCCGGAGGGTCGCCGTCCTCGGCTACGGGTCGCAGGGACACGCGCACGCGCTGAACCTGCGCGACTCCGGGGTCGACGTGCGCGTCGGGCTCCGGGACGGGTCTCGCTCCTGGGCCAAGGCCGAGGAGGCGGGCCTGCGGGTGCTCTCGACCGCCGACGCGGTCAAGGAGGCCGACGTCATCATGGTCCTGCTCCCGGACACCGAGCAGGCCCTCGTCTACGAGCGCGACATCGCGCCGAACCTCGAGGACCGCGACTCCCTGGCCTTCGCCCACGGGTTCAACATCCACTTCGGGCAGATCAAGCCGCCGTCGGGCGTCGACGTCTGGATGATCGCACCGAAGGGGCCGGGTCACCTTGTCCGGCGCACCTTCGAGGAAGGTGGCGGGGTCCCGTCGCTCGTGGCGGTGTCCGCCGACGAGACCGGGAAGGCCAAGCAGACCGCGCTCGCCTACGCGAAGGCCATCGGCGCCACCCGGGCCGGCGTGCTCGACACGACCTTCGAGGAGGAGACCGAGACCGACCTCTTCGGGGAGCAGGTCGTGCTGTGCGGCGGCCTCACCCAGCTCATCATGTCGAGCTACGAGACGCTCGTCGCCGCCGGCTACCAGCCCGAGTCGGCGTACTTCGAGACGCTGCACGAGGTGAAGCTCATCGTCGACCTCATCTACGAGGGCGGCATCGCGAACATGCGCTACTCGATCTCCGACACCGCGGAGTACGGGGACATGACGCGAGGCCCGCGGATCATCACCGACGAGACCCGGGCCGAGATGCGACGCATCCTCGACGAGATCCGCGGCGGCAGCTTCGCCAAGGAGTGGATCCTCGAGAACAAGGCGGGACGGCCGGTGTTCAACGCCCTGCGGCGGCGCGCCGCCGAGCACCCGATCGAGGAGGTCGGCGAGCGGCTGCGGGCGATGATGCCCTGGATCGGCCAGGGGAAGGCTCGACCCCAAGACGTGTCCGGCGGCTGACGGGCCTCCGGTGAGCGACCCGCTGACGGTCGCAGCCGCCGTCGGGGCCGGCTACGGGCTCGGCACCTTCCCCACCGCGGTCCTCGTCACCCGGGCCGCGACGCGAGGCCGGGTGGACATCCGGGCGGTCGGGACCGGCAACCCGGGCGGCCTCAACACCGCCCACGTGCTCGGCGCCCGCTGGGGCGCGCTCGTGATGATCGTCGACGCCCTGAAGGGGGCCGCCGCGGGGGTGCTCGGGTGGGTGATCGCCGGACCCACCGGCGCCTACGCCGGCGCCACCGCCGCCATCGCCGGCCACATCTGGCCCGTGTGGACGCGCTTCCGCGGCGGCAAGGGCGTCGCCACCTCGGCGGGGTCGGTGCTGGCGGTGTTCCCGGCCTTCTTCCCGATCGACGCCGGCGTCGCGGCCGCGGGCGCGCTCCGGCTGCGGAACACCGAGCGCGCCATCCGCGTCAGCTGCACGGTCTGGGTCGTCGCGTCCTTCGCCTGGTGGGCGGCGGCGCTGCCGAACCTCTGGGGGCCGGACCCGACCATCGCCCTGCCGCTGTCCCAGACCGCCGGCGCGGCCTGCATCCTCGTGAAGTTCTACGAGGCCCGGCGGCGCGACGGGTGATCGCGCTCGTCACCGACTCGAACGCCTTGCTCCCGGACGACCTCCGGGCCCGATTCGACGTCGACGTGGTGCCGCTCACCGTCGTCGTGGACGGACGGGCCTACGCCGAGGGCGTCGACCTGACCACGGCCGACTTCTACGCCCACCTCGCCGCCGGCGCCTCGGTCTCGACCGCGGCGCCGTCGCCGGGGGCATTCGTCGCCGCCTACGAGCGCGCCGCGGCGCGGGGAGCCGACGCCGTCCTGTCGGTGCACATCGGCTCGAACACGTCGGCCACGCTCGCCAGCGCCCGGCTGGCGGCGCAGGGGGCCGCCATCCCGGTCGAGCTCGTCGACACCGGCACCGCGTCCTTCCCGGTGGCGTGCTGCGTCTGGGCCGCCGGGCTCGCCCTCGCGCGCGGGGCGCCCCTGGCCGCTGCGGCCGGCGCCGCCCGGGCCGTCGCCGGCGAGGTCGGGAACGTGTTCGTCGTCGGGGCCGTCGACCTGGCCCGACGGGGCGGTCGCCTGGGCCGCGACGCCGAGGCCGCCGAGGGGCGGCCCGTCGTCGCCCTGCGGGGCGGGACGATGGAGGTCGTGGACCGGGCCCACGACGTCGAGGGCGCGGTCCGGGCGATCGGGGCCGAGTTCGGGCGCGCCGCCGCCGGCCGGCCGATGCGGTGCGGCGTCGGCGACGCCGCCGCCGCCGACCTGGCGGCGCTCCTCGAGGCCGAGCTCGGCGGACGCCCGGAGGTCGTCGACCTCGTCCGGTACCAGGTCGGCCCGTCGGTGGCCGCGCACACCGGCCTCGGCACCGCCGGCGCGGTCTACTTCCCGGCCGAGCTCGCGGCCTCCTGACCGGGAGGACGCGACCCGCTCACGCCGGTGGGCAGCCCCGGTCCTCGACGTAGCCGGCGTCGGGGCCGGCGACCGGCGCGCCGATGGCGTCGGTGGCCTGCTCGACGTCGAGCACCACCATCGCCGCCGACGCGGCCACGCAGACGCGCCGCTTGGCGTCGAGGACCGTCGCCTCGGTGCCGATGCGGCGCTCCGACCGGTCCGCGACCCGGGCCTCCACCCGGTACGGACGCCCGAGCCGCACCGGCCACGCGAAGCGCGCCGTCGTCTCGCCGGTGTAGGCGAACCTGCCCGCGAGCGCGATCGTCGCCCAGCTCATGGCCTCGTCGATGAGGGCCAGCGTCACCCCGCCGTGCACGAGCGTGGGGGCGCCCGAGAACTCGGCCGGCAGCTCGAAGTCGGCGAACACCACGTGGGCATCGGTGTCCTCGAAGAACGGCACCTGCAGGCCACGGGCGTTCGACGGGTCGCAGACGAAGCAGCGACTGTCGAACCCGAAGCGCGACGCGTCGAGCCGCTCGACCGTCACCGGCTCACCTCCGCTTGACGAGCCAGCGGTACTTCTCGGCCTTCTCGAACGCCGCCTCCCCGGCCAGCTGGCCGATCGAGGTCGAGACCGTCGGGTAGACGTGCATGAACTGGCTGAGGCTGCTGAGGCTGACGTCCTCGGCGATCGCCAGCGCGAACTCGTGGATCATCTCGCCCGCCGCCGGCGCCAGGATGTGCGCGCCCACGATCCGCTTCTTGTGGGTGATCACCACGACCGCCCCGTCGGTGGCCCCGTCGGCGCGGGACCGGTCGTTGTGGATGAGGTCCTGGTGCCAGACCTCGACGTCGCCCTTGAACTCGTCGCGGGCCTCGGCCTCGGTGAGGCCGGTGTGCGCCAGCTCGGGGTCGGTGAAGGTGCACCAGGGGACGCTGGCGACGACCTTGCCGGTGCCGACGATGAACATGTCGCGCACGGCCCGGACGCCCTCGTACGCGGCGGAGTGCGTGAACAGGTACCGGCCCGCGATGTCGCCGCAGGCGTAGATGGTGTGGACGCTCGTCCGACCCCGGTTGTCGACGACGACGCCCTTCGGGCCGGTCTCGATCCCGAGCTCCTCGAGGCCGAGGCCCTCGATGTTCGGCCGCCGTCCCACCCCCACCAGCAGCTCGTCGGCCCCCCACGTCGTCGGCTGGCCGTCCTCGGTGCCGTGCACCACCTTCCTGCCGCCTTCCCGGGTCACCCGCTCGGTCTCCACGTTGAACCGGAGGTCGACGCCCTCGCCCCGCAGGTGCTCGACGAGCTTGTCGACGAGCGCGGGCTCGTCGCGGGGCAGGACCCGCGGCCCCTTCTGGAGCAGCGTCGTCGGGATATCGAGCCGCGTGAAGCCCTGGCTCATCTCGACGCAGATCGGGCCGCCGCCGATGCTCACGAAGCTGGCTGGCGGGTCGGTCAGCTCGAAGAGCGACTCGCTCGTGACGTAGCCGACCTCGTCGAGGCCTTCGATCGACGGCACTGCGGGCCGACTGCCGGTGCAGAGCAGCACGTAGCGGGTCGTGAGCTCCCGGTCGCCCTCCTCGGTCTTCACGACGACCGTGTTGGGCCCGGTCACCCGGGCGGGCCCGGCGACGATCTCGACGCCCATGGCCCGGAAGCGGTCGGGGTTGTCGTCGGTGTCCGCCACCTGGCGCTGGACCGAGCGGATCCGCTCCCAGACCCGACCGCGGTCGACGGTCGGCGCGACCGGCTCGATCCCCCAGTGGTCGGCGTGGCGCATGTGATCCGCGACCTTGCCGGAGGCGAGGAGGGCCTTGCTCGGCACGCAGCCGGTCCACAGGCAGTCACCCCCGACCCGGCCCCGCTCCGCGACCGCGACCTTCAGGCCCAGGGTGGCGGCGAACTCGGCGGCAACCATGCCGCCCGAGCCCATGCCCACGATGACGAGGTCGATGTTGTCGGCCATGTCGGATGCCCTCCTGCCGGCTCCCCGGCGTCGCAATCTAGGTGGGGTTCGGCACCGAGGACAGGGCCGGATCAGCGCCGCGCTCGGGGTGATCCGCGAGCGTGGGCCGAGGCGAGGGTGGGGCCGTGGCAATCGCGGTGCGCGCACCCCAGCACGACCCGCCCGCGTCAGCGCACATGGTCCGGAGCGCCCGGGGGGCGTTCGCGACGCTCGGAGGCGCGGCGCGCTCGGCCGCCGATCCGCCCGCTACGGGGATCGGGGCTGGCAGGCCGGACACCAGTAGGTGGAGCGGGCGTGGCTCCCCTGGCGTCGGCACCGGATCGTGGCGCCGCAGCGAGGGCACGCCTCGCCCGCCCGGCCGTACACCGCCAGGCCCCGCGGCGTCGTGGCGCGGCGGTCGCGATCGAGGTTGGCGCGCAGCATCGCCGACGCCGTCTCCAGCAGCTCCCGCCGGACGCGGTCGTCGAGCGCGCCGACGGGGGTCCCGGGCTCGATGGCACGGGCGAAGCACACCTCGCTCTTGTACACGTTGCCGATACCGGCCGCGACCCGCTGGTCGAGCAGGGCGACGCCCACCTCGGTGGCCGGGTCGAGGCGATCGAGGCGACGGACGGCGTCGTCGAGGTCGGCGTCGGCGCGGCAGAGATCCGGCCCGAGCGCGTTCAGCGCCGCGTGCCGCCCGAGGCGGCGGCGGTCGAGGAGCTCCACCGTCGGCGCGGAGAAGCACACGGCGACGGTCCCGTCCTGGACCTGGAGGACGGCCACCGCGCGCGCCCGCGGCTTCCGCCAGGGCTCACCGACTCGGTAGAGGTGCCAGCTGCCGGTCATCCGCAGGTGGGTGTGGAGGACGTGCCCGTCGGCGAAGTGGACGAGCAGGTGCTTGCCGCGGGCTTCGACCGCGAGGACGGTG
>DASZJD010000023.1 GCA_035948415.1 Acidimicrobiia bacterium
GCGCGGCGTCGACCCAGACCGTTTGGCTCTGTCGGCCAGGCCTTCGTCCGGATCCGTGCGCACCGAGCCTCACGACGACTCTGGTGACACCGTCGGGGCAACCACTGGGTGTCGACCATCCTCGGGCGGAGTCGAGCCCGAAGGTCGACTGCTTCTACGTGTACCCGACCGTCAGCGACCAGAAGACACCATTGGCCAACCTGCAGATCGATCCTGAGGAGCGGTCGATCGCGCTCTACCAGGCCGCCCGGTACTCGCAGTACTGCCGAGTGTTCGCCCCGATGTACCGGCAGCTGACGCTCGCGGCCATCGGCGGCCAGATCAGGGGAGCCGACGCTGCGGTCGCATATGGCAGCGTCCGCGACGCATGGCTGACCTACCTGAGGGACTTCAACCACGGTCGCGGCGTAGTGCTCATCGGGCACTCCCAGGGTTCGTTCATGCTGCGCCAGCTGATCGCGTCTGAGGTCGATCCCAAGCCGAGCGTCCGAAAGCGGCTGGTCTCGGCGTTCCTCCTGGGCGGGAACGTCACCGTCAAACAAGGACAGGATGTCGGCGGGGACTTCCAGCACGTTCCGGCGTGCCGTGCCCGCACGCAGGTCGGCTGTGTGGTCGCGTTCTCGACCTTTGACGAGCCTCCTCCGCCCAACACCAAGTTTGGGCACACGAGCACCCCTGGGCTCGAGGTGCTGTGCGCGAACCCGGCAGCGCTCCAGGGTGGCGCCGGCACCCTCGACCCGGTCTTCCCGACCGAGCCGTTCGCTCCGGGATCGACCATCGCAGCGGCGACCCGGCTCCTCGACCTGACCCTTCCGACGGCCACCACGCCGTGGATCGAGGCTCGCGGCAGCTACGCGGCGCGCTGCTCCTCGGCTGGCGGGTCGAACGTCCTCGAGATCTCGCCCGTAGACGGCGCGCCGACTATCCGCCCGAGCCCGGATCCCACCTGGGGCCTGCACCTCGTCGACGCGAACATCGCGTTGGGCAACCTGACGGCGCTCCTGCAAACGGAAGCGACCGCGTACGCCGGCGGCAAGGGGCGCTCGTCGAGTTCCTGAGCGGGGACAGGCGCGTGGGTCAGCGTGCGTCGGCCCGCGCGTCGCCACGCTCGGTGCCGTCGACGGGCTCCAACGGTGCGGTTCGGCCCGAGCCCCTCGGCTTCGAGTCGAGCCGAGTCCGGCCGCTCCGCTCGGAAGCGCGCGCGACCGAATCAGCCCGAGCGAGCGAAGGCGTGACGGTCATCTCAATCGACTCGCCCGCCCAGAAGCCGCGGGACAACGCTCCAGGCGAGGACTCCCGTTCCCGGCCCCACCTCCTCCCAGCGTTCCGTCTCCAGGTCGACGCGCGCCACGGCCGCAGTGGGGAGCCGGATGTGCCCGCCGCCGATGAGGAGGGCGACCGCCTCCGAGCACGTGGGCTCGTGGCCGACGACCAGCAGCAGCTGCGTCCGGTTCCGCTCGGCGCGGACCTCGGCCAGCAGACCGGTCACTCCTCCGCCGTAGAGGCCCTCGGCGGAGCGCGCGGGGCAATGCCATCCGGCTGCGGCCATCACCAAGCTCAACGTCGCCTGGGCTCGCTCGGCGGGCGAGGTGATGGCCGCATCGGGGATCTGGCCGGCGGCGGCCAAGAATCGCCCGATGCGCTGGGCGGCCCTCTTCCCGCGGCGGGCGAGCGGACGATGGCGGTCATCTGCGAACCCCGAGTCCCAGTCGGACTTGGCGTGGCGGAGGACGATCAGCGCGAGCACGAGGCATTCTGCGCCTCGAGCGGCCTCGGCAACCAGACGGCGCGCCTCGCCGGGCCTCGCCCCGAGCCCGGTCAGGGGTCAAGCGTGCCGCAAGGTCCTAACCGGCTCCTGACCCGATGTCGCCCGTTCCGAGCCAGGATCGGGCAGAGCGGGAGAGGATGGGTCGAGATGACGAGACCGGAGAACGCGATGAGCGAAACGGGCCTGCTGGGCGGGCTGAGTCGATCGACGAAGTCCTGGTGGCGCCTCCGCTGGCTCCTCGTCAGCCTGTCGGCGGTGCTGGCGATCGTGCTGGTTGCGAGCGGCGCGGTGCTGATCGGCGTGATCATCGGCCTCATGGCGGTCGTGCGAGCCGTGATGATCGTGCGTTGGCAGCGCTTCGGCGCCACGCTCCGCGCGCGATCTGGAGGCGGCCCGCAACGGCCCTGATTGCCACCTGCGGACGTTGGTCCTGACACCGACGGTGTTCCGGTGCCGTGCGGCCGACCGTGCCCATCCGGACACCCACGCGGCATCTCCAAGTGCCAGTGAGGATTCGGCTCCGGCAGCTGTCACTCAGCGCGGTTATTTGGCCACTAGAGGGCGCACGACACGTCGCGCTGGTGACATCCGGACGAACCATCGCGGACGAGCTCGCGGGATTGCCGGCGGCGTGTTGCTGCCCACGGCCTGTCAAAGGCATCATGCACTCCTCGCAAGAACGGCACGGTGGGGACCATGCATTTGCGCGGGAGGCCGAACGCAGGAGAGTTGATGCTCCGCGAGGCCACGGCCGGAGACCCCGACGCACAGGCCATGCTCGCAGCGCGGCGAGCGGACGGTGTGACCGACGACGACTTGCGCGGGTGGTGGGCTCTCTCAGACCGGACGCGTCAGGAGATCCGGCGCAGTTGGAAGTATCGCGCCTTGATTGTCTACGTCGCGCGGAAGCGGGCAGGGAACACCGATGACGAGGCCGCGCTGCACACGATGCGCCACGTTCCCACGTTCGCGAGCGTCGAGGAGCTCGCCCGCAGATCAGAGGCAAACGGACAGGTGGGTCCCGACCGGCCGCTCGCAGAAGAGCTCTGGCCTCGTGTGATCCAGCGGTACCACGGAGATCTCTACTTCGCCGACCTTCGCGGCCACAAGAGCGCGGAGGCGTTCATCCGAGCCGATATGCGCTTGAACGGTTGGGAGCGCCATAGCGGGGCGAAGTGAGAGGTTCCCCGAGCCGTCACGATCATGGGCAAGCCGATGCCGTGACGAACGGGGCGCCGCGACGACTGGGAAACCGCGTACCTGCGAATCCGGGAGAGCGGCGGCTTCGTCGTTCACGTGACGGTCGAGCTCGTCGCCGCTTGGCCCCCGGGCGCACCGGTCCGTGTCACATCCGGTCGAGTATCTCGACCGCAGCCCGCTCGCCCGAGCGAACCGCACCGTCGATCGCGCCGTGTGAGGTCGTCGACGTCTCCGTTCCCGCCCAGTGCACGCGCCCGAGCGGCTCTCGAAGGAGACGCCCATATTGGGTGAGAACTCCCGGACCGAGGTGCGCCATCGTGCAACCTCGAGTCCAATCTTCGGTCCACCAAGCAGTCTCGATGTAGTCCGCCGGAGTACCAGCGCGGGGCCCAAGCCTGGCTGCGAGCGCATCCAGCACGGCACGTCGCCGTTCCTCGACGCTCAAGGCATGGACGCGCTCAGCGACCGGACCGAAGGTAAAGGACGCGATGACGCCCGGCCGCCCAGACGCCGGACCTGCGTCAAGAGTTACCTCGGCAGCGGACCTTGGTTCGGCCGTCTGTCCGCTGAAGCCCTCGGCCCGCCAGAACGGCTCGTCATAGACCACCAAGGTCTTCGTCTCCCAACCAGCGCTCGCTTTGCGGTAGAGGGTCAGCCGATCATCGGGAAGCGGAGGATCGAACGCGATCTCCAGGGCGAGCGTCGGTGGAACCGTCACGACCGCGTGCCGGGCCGACACTCCGATCTGATCGGTGTCGACAACGACGTGATCGTCCCGCTGCGTGATCGACCGGACGGGAGCGCTGAGGTGTACTGCGTCACCGAGAGCGTCCGCCATTCGTGTCGCGATCAGTCCAGCACCGCCGTTGACCATGTTCTCCTGAGCGCCCCCTTTGATCGAAAAGAGAGTGTTGATGCTTCCGTGCCCGTGGACGAGAAGCAGGAGATGGAGAAGCGACACCTGGTTGAGGTCGGTGGTGAACAGGCCGCGCACGGCCATCTCGAAGAGGTCACGGGCGATCTGGGTCCGGATCCCCGATCGCTCGATGTACCAGGCCACCGAGCGCGAGTCCCACTCGGTAGCCCGCCGCGCTGTCCACGGCGCGTCAAGCGGAACTCGTCTGGCCATGCGATCGACCCTGGCCTGGGCCAAGACGAGGGTGGCGACGGCCAGCGGACTGATTCTCGGTATCAGCCCGGTGTACCGGCGTGTGCGCCCCGCACCGATGAGGAGATGCGCACCCTTCACCCAGGTCTTGTAGGTGGACACCCCGAGCTCTCGGGCCAGGCCGAAGATCGCGTCATGTCGCGGACCGAGCCAGGCGCCGCCGCGGTCGACCGGCGAGCCATCCGGGAGGTGGTAGGTCCAGATCCGGCCGCCGACACGATCGCGCGCCTCGAGGACGACGACGGATCGTCCCGCCTGGCTCAGCCGCCGCGCCGCGGTGAGACCGGCGTAGCCCGCGCCGACCACGCAAACGTCCACGTCGATCCGCGTGGCCATGCGGGCCGCACCGTAGCCGCCTGCGTCTCGCGGAGCAGTGGTCGAAGCGGCGACGCGACGTCGTCGCTCAGGCGCGGTCGCTTGGGCAGACGGGATACGCGCGGCGGGCGCGCGGGGTCATGACGGCGCCGCTGCGCCGGGCGCCGAGGCGAGGAGCGGACGGTCAAGCCGATCCTCGGAGGGTGTGAGAGCCGCGCTCTTAGGGCTGGGACTGCCCACGGAGCGCGGCGTCGTCCGCCGCGATCGCGGCTCGTAGGGCCGTCAGGGCCGGGGCTCTCGCTCGCAGCTTGGTCGCCGCGTGAGCACGCATGTCCAGCGCGGCAAGTCGCACGGCCGTATCACGTGTGACCTCCTCGAGATCTGACGACTCGACGACCCGGTCCAAGATGCCCGCGGCGACGGCTTGATCCGGCGCGAAGACTTCGGCGAGGTTCACGACCCGGGTGAGGGCCGCCGGAGTGAGGCGTTGACGACAGATCTCGATCGCCGACTGTGGCATCGTGAGACCGATCGCGACCTCATTGGCGGTCAGCTTGTAGTCGCCCGAGCCGCCGACTCGGTAGTCGCCCGAAAGCAGCAGGAAGAGACCCATCGCGATCGTGTGGCCCGTGCACGCCATGACGACGGGCGTCGGAAACGAGAGGAGTCGCTCGGCGGTCTCGAAGCCCGCTCGGAGCAGATTGATCGCGGCTGGACCACCAGCCCCCAGCACGTTCAGGTCGAAGCCGGCCGAGAACCTCCCGTCCCGGCCGCTGAGCACCACCACCGCCTGGTCAATCATTGCGCGGTCCAGGGCCGCGTTGATGTCCCGGAGCATCTCCGGCGAGAGCGCGTTTGCCTTTCCGTCGTCCATCCTGATCACTCCAACGGGAGGATCGAACTGATACGCGGCGAGCTCGCTCATGTGGACCTTCCAGCCCCAGATATCACGTCAGGAGAGTGTCGCACCGCGCGGCGCTGCGAACCTGCGCTCGCGGATCACCCGCCTCCGGGGGCCAGACCGGCAGTCGTCAATCGGCGTCCAGTCAGACGGTCATTCCCGGCCATCGACGGGGAGAAGGGAGCGTGGGCGCCCGCACCAGCAGCACATGACGCGACCAACGAGTGAGTCGTCCGTGATCAGCTCGATCACAGCATCCGCGATGTCGCTGGGCGAGAGCATTGCCGAGGGACCGCGATTGCTCGGTCTTCGACGGACATGCGAGCACGTGTCCGCCGACTCATCGGGGTGTCGACCCAGTCCGGGCAGACACAATTGACCCGGATGGCCCGGCTCGTCGCAAGGGGCGCGAGCGCGGTGCTCAGTCTGACGACGGCTGCCTTTGTCGCGGCGTAGTCAGGTGATGCGTGGGGCCCCCGTCCCAGACCCGCGAGCGAGGCGATGTTGACGATGGCACCCCCAGCCCGGTCGCGCATGGCGGCTATCGCGTAGAACGTGCCCAGCATCACGCCCCGCAGGTTGATATCCACCACCCGCATCCAGTCTTCGGCGTCCGCCTCGGGAAACGCCGGCGTCGTCGCGATGCCGGCGTTGTTCACCAGGATGTCGAGACCACCAAACGCGTCGGTCGCAGCGTCGACCATTGATCGGGCGTCGGCTTCTTGCGATACGTCAGCGTGCACGAACTCCGCGCGCCCACCGGCAGCACGGACTGCGTCGGCAGTGGCGGCTCCGGTCTGATCGTCGACGTCGGCGGCGATGAGTGCGGCGCCGCATTCACCAAGCCGGCGCGCGACGCCCTCGCCGATGCCTGCGCCGGCCCCAGTGACCACCGCGACCCTTCCGGCAATGTCCACGGTTCGAGTATGTGGCCCGGGGCTAGGGACGACAAGCGCTGTGATGCCTGCTAATCGACCTGTCAGGACTCGCGCTGCTTGAGGCTGACGTCCACGTTGAGAGCGACTCATCGGTCACGCGCGCCCTCCAGCGTCCGTCGACTCGCGGGCGTCGGCTTCGTCGAGGGTTCGGGCGTGAACGTATAGTTCGCAGGGCATGAACGGCAGCGAGCGAAGGGCCCGGCTCGCCCAGCGGCCTCGGACCAGGGCGTGGGCGAAGGCGGTGTCGTGGCGCATCTGGGCTCTCGTAGTCCTCGGAGTTCTCGGCTGGATCATCACTGGGTCAGCCGTGCAGACCACCTCGATCGCCTTGATCTACAACGCGATCCAGATCCCCGCCTTCTACGTCCACGAGCGATGGTGGGAACGACACCGGGACCGGGACGCTGTCGCGGGCCGGCAGGCCGGCTAGATCGCATCCGTCGTTCCTCGCCCCACGCTCCAGTCACGGCGACGGTGCAGTCATGGTCGCTCGTTGACGCTCGAGATCAACGGTAGCGATGGTCGACGCCTCCAGCCCGGCTGGCTACGTCGCCACTCCCTCGAGCATCGCCCTCGCCTGCAGCGGTGACCCGGTGACGGCGTCTTGGCCCGTGACGAGGAGCGAATTCGTGTAGTTCCCAGGCGAGGTGGGGCAGAACTGGATGTCGGCGACACAGCTCTGGCCGGGGGCGAGCGTCGAGCAGGAGCTCGAGGGGACGCTGTAGACACCGACCCCATTGACGGCGATTCCCCTCGCCGCATGTCCCCCGGTGTTCGTCACCGTGACCGGCACGATGGGCATCGGCGAGTAGGGGGGAGGAACAGAAGGAAAGATCGCCGGCGAGGGACTCATCGCGAGGCTCGCCGAGGACGGAGGGGCGGCCCCGATGCACGCTGCACTGACCAGCGCAACGGCGGCCGCGGCCAGGCCCATACCGATCCCCACCGTGCGGCTTCGCCGCATACACGCTCCATTCCCATCGCGTCGGCGACCGCGACCCAGCCGACCGTTTCGTTATCGGCAGCCGGGGTCCTGATCCTTGAGCCTGTCCGCCGGACTGGGGGTTTCCTCACCGCGAATCGACCCCGCCGGCGCGCGCGGGCGTGAACAGAGCCGCTCTGCCGGCGGGGCCAACTGAAGTGTCCTCGATGCCTGGTGGCGGATGCGGGTCTGGGGGCGCGGATCGTTCACGGTGCCCGCGGTGACCTACCGTCTGCTTGCACGTGAGGACGAGGACACCGGTTGCCAAGAGGAGCGTGACGTTGACGAACAAGACGGCGGTTCAGGCACCAGAGATCCCCACCCGCCATCCGCGTCGTGGCTTCCTGACCTACTGGGACCGGCACCCTGCCGTCTCCAGCGGCGACCAGCTCACGCTGGGGGAACGCTCCGCCGACACGATGCGCAACACGATGGGCTCGTGGGCGTTCGTCGGCATCTTCATCGCGGTGATGGTGTTGTGGGCGATCGTGAACAGCATTTTCTGGCTGGGCGGAACGAACGGGAAGCACGGCTTCGATCCTTACCCCTACATCCTGCTGAACCTGTTCCTCTCGATGGTCGCTGGTCTCCAGGGGGCCATCCTGTTGATCGCTGCGAAGCGCTCAGACCAGATCGCGAGTCAACTCGCCGAGCACGACTACGCGACTGATCAGCAGGCTTTCGCCCGAATCGAGGCCGTCCACACTCGACTCGAGGAACTCGCACAGAACAACCACGAGCTCCTCGAACAGAACCGCGCCATTCTCGAGGAACTTGCGAAGAAGTCCTAGCGGCAGCGGCCCGATTCTCGGGTCGGAGCTCGAACCTGCCCCTTGACGGCCACGCGAGCGGGCCGGCAACTGGAGGAGCTGTCGTGACCGTCGGTGCGCGGCGTCACGAGTGGCGGCGTAACCTGCGCTCGGCCGTGTCCGGTGGGCTGCGGCGAGGTCCGGCCGCTCGTGGTCCTGGCCCGCCGGAGCACACGACGCCGTTCCGAGCCCATCGACGAGTGTCTGTCCCCTTGGCGACTTGAAGCGCGCGCCCGTATTGTCCGGGGTGTGCCAACCGACCTGCAGCTCAGGACGATGAACTTGATCCACCGGGCCATGCTCAAGCTCAGCGCTGGACGGCTCGGATCGAAGGTCGGTGGCATGCCCGTGCTCGAACTCACGACGACGGGGCGGAAGAGCGGGCAGCCCCACACGGTGATGCTGACATCGCCAGTGCAAGACGGCGACGCCATCGTGATCGTTGCGTCACGCGGTGGCGATGACCACCATCCCGCCTGGTTCCTCAACCTGCGCGACCATCCCGAGGTCAAGGTGGCGTTCGCCGGAGCGCCGACCCAATCAATGCACGCGCGGGTGGCGACGCCACAGGAACGGTCGACGCTCTGGCCCCGGGTAACCAGCAGGTACCAGGGGTACGCCGGCTATCAGACCAAGACCGACCGTGAGATCCCGCTCGTGATCCTCGAGTCCGTAGACCGCGCTCAGGGCTAGGCCCCGTCAGCTCGGACAGGCGCCATCCCGAGATCTGCTACACCACGATCCGCGAGCGCCCGTTACTCGACGCGTGCGCAGCCGAGCACCCCGAGCTCACGATCGCACCGACGTGACCGAAGCCAAGAGCACGATCGCTCAACAGGCCGGTAGCGTTGCTCCGTGACCGACTGGTCCACCGTCTCGTCCCTGGCCACCGCGGGCGGGACGCTCGTTCTCGCGGTGGCGACGTTCTCTTCGGTCCGAAGCGCGAACCGATCGGCACGAACCACGGAGCGAGCCCTCCAGATCGGTCTCCGCCCGGTCCTCTTCCCCTCCCGGCCTCAAGCCCCGACGCAGATCCTCAGATGGGGCGACGACCACTGGGCCAAACTCCCAGGCGCCGGAGCCGTGCTCCAGGACACCAACGACGTCATCTACCTCGCCATGTCGTTGCGCAACGTGGGATCCGGCATCGCGGTCCTACGCGGCTGGCAGATCGGGCCCGATGCCCCAACGATCGACCACAACGCCGACCTTGCGACCATGAACGCCATGATGGCCTTCTCGGCTCAGGTCATGACCCCGCCTGATGGCGCCGAGTTTCGTCCGCAGACGGTGGACCTCTATGTCCCACCAGGCGACGACGGCTGGTGGCTGGCGGCCATACGGGACCCCGAGCACCCCGACCGGGCGAGGACATTGGCCAACGTCGCCGCCGGTCAACCCGTGACCATCGACCTGCTGTACGGCGATCAGGAGGGCGGCCAGCGGACGATCAGCCGATTCATCGTGAACCAGAACCCGGCGAAAGAGCATGAGTGGATCTGCACGGTCGTCCGCCATTGGTACCTCGACCGTCAGGATCCCCGACCTTGAGGCCGGACGATGTCGAACTCCCGGCACAAAGTTGCCATTCCCTGCTATCCGCGCCCGGGCTGGCAGTCCATCGACCGGCCCCGCGCGGAGGCAGTCGAACACGCCTCCCGGACTGATGGTCGTCGCCACGGACTCACAACTGCGCCAGACTTCCCGCTCGGTGGAACGGAGCACCTGTCATCTTGAATCTCCGCACCGGGCCTCGTGAACGGGTCCCGAGCGCGACCGCTGCGCTCGATCTCGATCGGCGCCGGCGCGACGATCATGCTCCTCCACGGCTACGGCATGCGACCGAGCACCTACGTCCCAATGGCTCGCCTGCTCGCCGACCGCGTCCGCGTCGTCATTCCGGCCATTCTGGAGCTTCCAGAACGCTGGACGTTCGAGCACGCCATCGATTGCCTGGAGGCCACGCTCGACGATCTGGGGGTCGATCGGATCAGCCTGCTCGGGCACTCCTTCGGCGGCGGTCTCGAGCTCGGCCTTGCCGCTCGCGTCCCGGATCGGGTCGTGGAGTGCGTGTTCAGCGACACCCTCGGTGTACAGAGCGACCTCGGCCTGGCCAGAGAGGCTCTGTCTCACCCGATCGGAGATCTCGGCCTCGTCACGAGGCCCGCGGTCTCAGCGTTCTTCCGGTCATGGTTCACCCACCCAATCCAGCTCGCGTCCGCTGCGCTCTGGGCATTCTCG
Organism: Acidimicrobiia bacterium; assembly: GCA_035948415.1. Lineage (NCBI taxonomy): Bacteria > Bacillati > Actinomycetota > Acidimicrobiia > Acidimicrobiia bacterium. Next base: position 10,323 of record DASZJD010000023.1, read on the forward strand.
AGTAATCGCGAGGACGAGATCGAGGTCGTCGCCACCGCCGAGCTTCCGTGTCACGTCCTCTGGGCCGAACGAGACACGATCCTCGCCCGTCGTGACGGCATCGAGTTCGCGAGGCGCATCAACGCCAGCTTCACTGTCGCCAACCGACCCGCTGGGTATGGGCCCATTGATCACGACTGGATGTTCGACGATCCCGCGTTGTTCGCGCGCCATCTCGAAGCGCTCCATCTCCAGGCGCTGTGCCGTCCGCACGAGCGCTCCACTGGCTCGCGGGGCGCCACCGCGGGCGACGGAGAATGACCAGCGCCATGGGCCAGGCGATTGTGACCGAAGGCCTCGAACGCTCGTTCAACGAGACTCGAGCGGTCGCAGGCGTTGACCTCGCCGTCCCGGACGGGGAGATCTATGGATTCCTCGGGCCGAACGGGGCCGGAAAGTCCACGATGGTCCGCATGCTGTGCACGCTGCTCGTTCCCTCAGCGGGCTCGGCCCACGTGGCCGGCTACGACGTGGTGAACCAGTCGCAGGATGTCCGGCTCCGCATCGGCGTGGCACTGCAAGACGCGTCACTCGACCCGAATCAGTCTGGCGTAGAGCTGCTGCGGCTGCAGGGCCGCCTCTACGGTCTGGGCCGTGACCAGATCGAGCGCCAGCTTCACGAGCTGGCCGCGCTCGTCGACATCGGCGATGCGCTCGAGCGACGAGTCAAGACCTACTCGGGCGGAATGAAGCGACGGCTCGACCTCGCGATCGCGCTGATCCACAACCCGGTCGTCCTGTTCCTCGACGAGCCGACGACCGGGCTCGATCCGGTCAGCAGAGCGCGCGTCTGGGAGGAGGTACGGCGGCTGAACGATGCTGGCAAGACCATCTTCCTGACGACGCAGTACCTGGAGGAGGCCGACAGCCTGGCCCATCGGGTCGGGATCATCGACCGGGGCCGCCTGATCGCCGAAGGCACCCCGGACGAGCTCAAGCGATCGCTGGGTTCGGACGTCGTCGTGGCCGAGGTCGGCCCGGACGCGGCCCGGGCTTGCGCACAACTCGAGCACCTCCCGGGCGTCACCCGAGTTGAACAGCACGGCGAAGAGCTCACGATCCTGACGCCGGACGCCCCCGCGCTCCTCAGCCCGATCGCCGTCGCCCTCGACGAGTGCGGTGTCAAGGTCCGCAGCCTCACGATGCGGCGACCGACGCTTGACGACGTGTACCTGAGGATCACCGGCGGCCATCTCGGTTCGGACAGCAGTGACACTGATGAGAGGGAGAGCCAGTGACCACGATTGCCGTCGACGCCTCGTCCCCGGTCCGGGCTCGCCCCGCCGGCTTCCTCTCCGACTGCCTGGCGATCGCGAGCCGAGCGGTCCGGGCCGTGCCTCGGGAGCCCGAAGTCCTCGTACCGGCATTGTTCATCCCGATGTTTTTCTTCTTCATCAACATCGGAGCGCTCGCGAAGCTCGCCGAGCACGGAGGTCGGGTCACGAACTTCAAGGCCTTCCAGCTCCCGGTCGCGATCATCTTTGCCGTCACCGGCGTGTCTCGGGCTTCCGCACTCGTCACCGACATCCAAGACGGATACTTCGACCGGCTGCTGATGACCCCGGTCCGCCGGCTGCCCCTGCTCCTGGGCTTGATGGCGGCCGACTTCCTCGTGGTGTGCGGGCTCACCATCCCGGTCCTGATCCTGGGGTTCATCGTCGGCGTGCGCTTCCCGACCGGGGTCGGCGGCGTCCTCGTGTTCGTGCTCATGGGCGGCCTCTGGGGCCTGGCGTTCACGGGGTTCCCGTACGCGATCGCGCTGAAGACCGGGAACCCCGCCGCCGTCAACACGAGCTTCATCCTCTTCTTTCCGTTCGCATTTCTGACCACCGCCTTCCTCCCGAAGGCAGCGCTCTCGGGCTGGCTCGCAACGATCGCCAACTACAACCCGGTGACGTACCTGCTCGAAGGCATGCGATCGCTCGTTTTGACTGGGTGGGACGGCGGAGCGCTGGCGGAGGGCTTCGCGGCGATCGCGGGCGTTGGGCTGGTGAGCATCACGCTGGCCCTCCTCGCGCTGCGGGGACGCCTCCGACCCAGCTAGTACTCCGAGCGACCGGCTCGCGACGCCGATCGGCTGAGTGCCACACTGAGCAGCGCGTGGCCACGCGGCACGACCCCGATTCCGAGCTCCCGATCAAGCTCAATCCGTGCTCGAACGGCGAGTACCTCCCTCAGCCCCTGGGCGCCGTGGGGCACGAGGCGATCCGCCGAACCCGGGATGCGGCGGCGACGCACGCGCGGCGGCTGAACGTCGACCGCCGCGACTTCCTCCGATCGATGGGAGGTGCCGCCCTCATGCTGGCCACCCTCAGCGCGTGTCATGGCGAGTCGCGCGCCGCGAAGGGGAGGTCGGCGGGAGGCCACTTTCGACTCCCGAAGGAGGCACCGACGGAGCCCGGCGCCGCCAACGGGACGTTGGGCGGCAACGAGTTCATCCTTGACGTGCAGACCCACTTCCTCGAGTACGACGCCACTCATCAAGCCGGTGGATCCTTCGCCCAGGCGTTCCCACAAGCTCGGTGCGGTGCCGCCGACCCGCTGGCGTGCTTCTCCATCGAGCAGTACCTCGAAGAGCTCTTCCTCTTCAGCGACACGGCGATGGCTGTGATCTCGGCGGTGCCGATCCCGGGTGAGGCGAGCCCGTTGTCGATCGATCAGATGGAGAAGGCACGACGAACCTTCGAGGCCGTGTGTCACGACGAGCGGCTCCTCCTGCACGGTGGAGCCTTCCCGCAGCTTGGAAGTCTGGACGCGACCCTGGAGGGCATGCACGCGCTCGAGGCAGCGCACCGAATCGGGGCTTGGAAGGTCTACACGCACATTCCGGGTCGGTGGTGGCTTGACGACCACGAGGCCGGCGTACCCCAAGTTGGGAACGCCTTCCTCGACGCGGTCGCCAACAGCCGATCGAAGATCTGCTGCGTCCACAAGGGTTTCGGCAACCTCTTCGGAGCGAGCGCGGTCGAATACGCATCACCTGTCGATGTCGGTCCGGCTGCGAGAGCCCACCCGAGCGTCACATTCGTCGTCTACCACTCGGGCTACGAGCCGGAGCAGACCGAGGGTCCGTACACCGACGCGACCGCGAACCAGGGCGTGAACCGGCTCATCACCTCCCTGCGCGGCTCCGGCATCGGGCCCGGCGGCAACGTCTATGCCGAGCTCGGCTCGACCTGGCGCAACGTGATGCGCGACCCGACGCAGGCTGCCCACGTACTCGGCAAGCTTCTCAAGGAGCTCGGGTCGGACAACGTGGTCTGGGGAACGGACTCGATCTGGTACGGCGCGCCGCAGGATCAGATCCAGGCGTTCCGCGCCTTCGAGATCACGCCCGAGTATCAAGAGCTATTCGGCTATCCGGCTCTCACAACCACCGTCAAGCGCAAGATCCTCGGGCTCAACGCGGCGCAGATCTACGGCGTGAAGCCCGTCAAGCCCAGCTGCACGTTCACGCCAAGCGACATCCAGCGGGCGCGAGAGGCGCTCCCGGCATCGAACCGTACCCACGGCCCTGCGAACGCAGCCGAGCTTCGGACGCTGATTCAAGCTCATGGACCGGTCTGACCGTCGGGCCTCCACGTACAGCGCCTCCCGTTGCGATCCGCCCTTGGGGATGAGGTCTGCTCGTCACAGTTCACGCAGAACGGAGACCGCCGGGCGACTGGCCACGCGAATCGCCGCGGCGGCACTTAGCGCGACTGCGCCGACCGCGACCGCGGCAACGGCGACGAGGTACCCCCACGGCACCGCGAGTGCGGCCGGAGGCGGGTCGAACACGCCGGTGAGGACCTTCACGAGCATGGCGGCGAGGGCCCACGCCCCGAGGGCCCCGAGCGCGAGGCCGCCTGCGGTGACGAACGTGGCCTCGCTCCAGACGAAGCCGCCGAGCTGACGCGGCGAGGCGCCGAGCGCGCTGACGATCGCGAAGGTGCGGCGCCGCTCGTTGAGGCCCAAGGCCAGGACCAACCCGGTTGACGCCGCGGCCAGGACGAGGGCGAACGCGAGCTCAACCCGGGTCAGCCCCGACAGGTCGACCGCAGTGAGGCTGGAGCCCACCACGGCGCGTGACGTCTGGATGTCGGTGACGGTGGCGCGGGTCCCAACCCGGGCGCGCACGCGCGCCGCCACGGCCTTTGGTGAGGAGCCGCCCGTGTCGAGCAAGAAGGACCCGACCGCATCGCTCCCGGTCCGCTGAGCGACGTACCGGGCGTTGGCGACCAGGAAGCTGTCGCGGGGCGCGGTCGGGAACTCCTTGACGATGCCGGCGTAATGGAACGGGACGTCGACATACTGGCTCGTCCGCTGGTCCTGGAGCCGCAGGGTGACACGGTCGTGTGGGTGCAGCTGGAACGTGCTTGCGGTCTCGGCGCTGACGAGGAGGTTGTCGGGGTGCGCCGCGAGGTCGCCCATGAACTGACGGGCAGAGCCGCCCTGGAAGTAGGCGTCTTGGATCTTCGTGGCGTCGACGACGGTGGTCGGCCGCACCCCGAACAGGTCTTGCAGGTCGGCCCCGACGTACGCGAAGCGATGCTGGACGGGCTCGACGCTCCGCACGCCCGAGATCCGGGCCAGCGGCCCACCCCCAGCGGGCCCCACGTGGGTGCCGGGCGGTTCGGTGACCGTGACGTCGGCACCGTTCGTGAGTCGGGCGTCGACGGTGGCTTGCTGTCGGTACGTGGCGTTGAACATCGCCGTCGAGCCCGCGAAGGCGACCGTCAGGGCGACGAGGGCGAGGGCGCCGGCGAGCAGGCGTCGCTGCCGGCTCATCGACGCCGCGACGGTGCCGTCGAGCCGGCCCGCGAGGGGACGCGCGAACCTGCGGAGCGATCGCCGGCCGCGCGCGAGCACCAAGTCAGCAACCCGGTAGGCGAGCAGGCCGGCGCCGACCCAGAGCAGCGCCGGGCCTGCCAGCGCCCAGTAGCTGACCGAGATCGACGGCGTGCCTTCGGGGGCCAGCACCAGCTGGTACCCGTTCTGGCTGGTGAGCCAGAAGACGGCGCCAGACGCGGCGAGGAGCACGAAGTCGAGCCCGTACCGCGCCCACCAGGGAGCCATGGGTCGTCCGACGATCCGGCGGGCCTCGGAGACCGTCGCCTTGCGGGCGTCACGCCAAGCCGGCAGGACGACGGCGAGCAGCGCGATCACGACGCCGACCGCGCCGGCGGCGGCGCACCAGGCCACCGTCGCTGTCGTCGTCGCCCCGAAGCTCGCCGTCCCGAACTCGGCCGCACCGATGATCAGAGCTCCGCCGACACCCAACCCGGCGCCGACGACGCCCACGACCGCCGCCTCCAGCATCGCCAGGCCGAGCAGCTCACGCGACGTCGCGCCGCGCGTGCGCAGCAGCGCCTGGTCGTGACGACGACGCACGGCGCCCGCACCGGCGACGGCGGCGGTCAGGAGACCAGCGAGCACCGCACCGGGAACACCGAGGAAGAGGAACAACACTTGGGCGTACGAGGCGTCCGAGCGCGCCGCCGAGAGGGTCGACCCGAGGTTGTCGCCGACGAGGCCAGCGCCGGCGAGGCGCGCTTCCAGATTGTGAGCCGCGCCCGTCACGACCGTGTACGCCGCCGCCGGGTCGTTAGGCAGGCGGTGCGAGAGCCGGCCGTGAACCTGAATCCGAACCAGATCCGGTCGACTCGTGGCGAGGACACCGAAGGCCTCATGCCACATGGCCTCCGGGAGGAGCACCACATTGTCGGGAGGCGCCGCAAGCTGGGCGCTCGTCGGTGCGCCGACCTTCTGGAACAGGGAGTCGGCCTGGGGCAGGTCGACCACGCCGTCGACGCGAACGGTGAACGGCGCGAGGCCCGTCCGGCCGATCGTGACGCTGTCGCCAGGTGCCGCGTGGAGATTCGCGGCCGTCTGCTGGGCCAGCAGCACGCCGGTACCGCGCCCGGCGAGGTCGCGCAGTTCGCCGGGGAACGTCGCCCGGTATCCACTCGGAAGACCGAGCACGACGCCCGGGCCGGTGCTCTGGGTCGACCCGCTCGTGATCGACTGGAGGCCAGTCGTCGAGGCGTAGCCGACGGGCAACGCCTCGCGGACCTGATGGGTGGCGCGAGTAGCTGCCAGCACGCTCGTGGGGTCGGCGCCGGGCTGGGTCTCGACCTGCCAGTCGACGCTGACCCGTGCCGCGGCTCGCTGGGTCATCGTGGCCTTCGATGCCGACAGGAACGTCCCGATCGAGGCGAGGAGACCGACGGCGACGGCGACACCGACGGCGGTGGCCGCGATCCGGGCCGGCCTTCGGGCAACGAGCCCGCGAAGCCAGATCAACGCGAGCACGGCGACCGGCCCGGACTCGGCGGCGCCGGCTTCGTGACCACCTGGAGCCGGCCGTTCGTGATGTCCCACCGGTGTGGGAGCCGCACGGCGATCCGCGGGTCGTGGGTGCTGACGAGCAGCGCGGCGCCCGCCTCTGTGGCGGCGTCCAGGAGCACGTCCACGACGTCGCTCGCGGTTGCGTGATCCAACTGACCAGTCGGCTCATCGGCGAGGATGAGACGCGGCGTCGCGGCGAGGACGCGCGCAACCGCGACGCGCTGAGCCTGGCCTCCGGAGAGCTCCTCGGGCAGCTTGGCCGCCAGCTCTGCCAGCCCGAGCCGTGCCAGCGCATCAACGGCGCGAGCGGTGGCGGTGGCGTCGTCGCCGCCCTCGAGCAGGACGGGCAGGGCCACGTTCTCAACCACGTTGAGCGGTGGGATCAAGCTCGGGCCCTGAAAGATGATGCCGACCGGCCCGGGCCGGATCGACGTCCGCGCTCCCAGCGCCGGCCACGTGATCTCGCCCGTCGTGGGTGGCTCCAGCGCCGCCATCAGGTGCAGCAGCGTCGACTTGCCGGAGCCCGACGGTCCGACCAAAGCGATCCGATCGCCGGCCGATATCTCGCAGGTGGCGCCGTGCAGCGCGACGACCGCGGACCGGCCGGCGCCGTAGCTCCGGCCCAGGCCGACGCAGCGCACCAGGGGAGCGTCGATCACGCGACCGCCCGGCCGTCGTCGAGCATCAGGGCGCGGTCAGCGAGCGCGCCCACCTGGGGGTTGTGCGTGACGACCACCACGGCTGCTCCGTGCTGCGTCGCCTCGCGTAGCAGCCACGCGACGCGTTCCGCGCTCGCGGAGTCGAGCTCTCCGGTCGGCTCGTCGGCGAGCACGACGGCCGGGTCGTTGGCGAGCGCGACGGCGAGCCCGGCGCGGGCGGTCTCTCCGCCCGACAGCTCGGACGGGTAGGCCGTCGCCCGTGACGCGATGCCGAGACGATCGAGCAGTTCGCGGCGCCGCGCGTGGTCGACGCGGCCGGCCACCCGCTGGGCCAGCGAGATATTGGCCGAGATGTTGAGGTGCTCGATCAGGTTCGCGGACTGGAACAGCATCCCGATGCGCCGTGCCCGGAGCTTGGTCCGCTCCGCCTCGGGTCGGCGGGAGAGTCGAACGTCCTCGACGTACACGCTGCCACCGTCAGGCTCGTCGAGACCGGCAAGGCAGGCTAGGAGCGTCGACTTCCCGGAACCAGACGGACCGACCACCGCCACCAGTTCGCCGTCCTCGACCGAGAGTGAGACGCCACGCAGTGCCAGCGTCTCGTCATCGCCCGCGTGATAGAAGCGGTAGAGGTCGGTGGCGACCAGCGCTGCGCTCACGCCCGCCACGCGAAGGAGTTCGTGATGATGCGCCATGGGTCGACGTTGTCGGCCGTGACCGGCGACGAGAGCGTCATTGCGACCCGCAGACCGTTCCGCCAGAACTCGTAGCGCTGGACCTCGAGACGAGGCCGCTTCGCCGTCACCGGGTTCGGCGGTCCGTCGGCCCGGTAGCGCAGCAGTACCGCTGGTCCGGCCGAGCGCGTCACGGTCTGGATCGCCTCGAGCTGGAAGCCCGGAACCGAGGCGCCGAGTGACGCCAGCTCGCTGCTGCGTACCGACGCGGCGTCGGCTGCGCTCGGTGTCGGCATCGCCTCGACGCGCAAGGCGTTGAGGTTGTCGGCAAAGACCACGCCCCCAGGTGTCGCCGTCTGGGACCACCCTTCCGGCACCTTGAGCGTGTAGCCGCTCGGAGACGAATAGACGATGTACGCCTGCGTGTCCGGGATGTCGCCCGCTGGCTTCACGTCCTGCTGGCTGTTGCTCGACGACCCCCCTCCGCTACACGCCCCGAGCAGGACCGCCGCGATCAAGGACGTGCTGAGCCCAAGCAGGGCGGCACGATGATTCATCACGGGCCTCCGGGACGTCGTCGAGTACGGCGATGCGACCGTACGGGCCGCTCCGTCATCGGACACCCGCCCGAAGGTCAATGGAACGTAAAACCGTCAGACGCGGCGTCCTCGAACGGCACCCGTCGTACCCTGTTGCCGTGGGCGACGAGCGGATTCTCGTTGTCGAAGATGACGAATCGATCGGCCGAACGGTCTCACGCGCCCTGGAGAGCAACGGCTACGCCGTCGAGTGGCTCACCGCGGGTGCCGGCGCAGTGGCGGTCGCCGAGACCTGGCCGCCGCAGCTGATACTCCTCGATCTCGGCCTTCCTGACCTCGACGGAGTCGAGCTGTGCCGCCGGCTGCGGGCGGCGGGCGTCGGCGCCACGATCATGATGATCACGGCCCGGCGCGAGGAGATCGACGTCGTGGTCGGCCTCGACGCTGGCGCCGACGACTACGTCACGAAGCCGTTTGGCCTCGCCGAGCTCCTGGCGCGCGTTCGAGCCCATCTTCGTCGTCCGAGTGCCGACGACCCGCGGCGGCTGGCCGTCGCCGGGCTCGAGATTGATCTCGACGCCCGCCGCGTCTGGGTGTGCGGCGAGGAGGTCCAACTGCGGACGAAGGAGTACGACCTCCTCGCGCTCCTCGCCACTGAGGCGGGCCGCGTTGTTACGCGCGACCAGATCATGCGCGGTGTCTGGGACGAGAACTGGTACGGACCGACGAAGACTCTGGATATGCACGTGTCCGCGCTGCGACGCAAGTTGCGCGCCGCCGACGGTGCGAGCGCGCCAGTTGCGCGCATCACCACGCTGCGGGGAGTCGGATACCGCCTCGAGCTCCCGTGAGACGGCGGATCCTCGTCGCCATCGTGGTGGTGACCGCGATCGCGGTCGTCCTCTTCGCAGTTCCGCTCGCGTTCGCGGTCGCAAACCTCTACCACAACGAGGAGATCGTCCGCCTCGAACGCGAGGCCGCAGCCGCGGCCGGACACGTTCCTGTTGAATTTCCGACCAGCGCGGACGCCGTCGAGCTGCCGACCCTTCAGGCCCCCCGTGTGGTGGCGTTCTACGACCGGACGGGTCGCCGGGTCGCAGGAACCGGCCCGGGTACGGCGGACCGGTCGGTACGAGAAGCGTTACGAGGCGGCGTCCACGATGCCACCACGTCCGGGACTTTGGTGGCCGCGGTGCCGCTGACGCGGGGCGAACAAGTCGTCGGGGTCATCCGCGCCGCCTCTCCCGTCAGCATCGTCGACGATCGGACGCGCCGAGCCGTCTTGCTCATGGCTGCCATCGGCGCCGCGGTCGTCGCCATCAGCGCCGCGATCGCGGCGTGGCAGGCTCGCCGCCTCGCCCGACCGGTCGGTGCCCTCGGGCGTACCGCCACGGCATTGGGCCACGGCGACTTCACCGTCCGCAGCGAGCCCGCGGGCGTCGCCGAGGTGGACGCGGTGTCCGAGGCGCTCAACAGCACCGCCGAGCGGCTCGACCAGATGCTCTCCCGAGAGCGTGCGTTCAGCGAAGATGCGTCTCATCAGCTCCGAACGTCCTTGGCCGGGCTGCGGCTGATCCTCGAAGCGGCGCGGCTCGATCCGACGCTTGATCGCGCGACCGTGTTGCGCGAAACGGAAGCCCAGATCGAACGTCTCGAGGAGACGCTCGACGAGCTCCTCGCCCTTGCCCGTGGTGCTCCTGCTCAACGAGAGCCGATCGACCTCGAACCCGTGATCGACGAGCTGGCATCGAACTGGACCGGACGGCTCGCCTCGCAAGGCCGTCCCCTCCGCGTCGTCACCGAACCCGACCTCCCCGCCGCCGGGGTCGCGGCCGGTGCGGTCCGCCAGGTCCTCGACGTCCTGCTCGACAACGCCGTTCGTCACGGCGCCGGCACGATCACCGTGGAGAGCCACGCTGTTGCGCGGGGCCTGGTCATCAACGTGGAGGATGAGGGGGCCGGAATCGCTGGTGATGCCGAGCACGTGTTCCAGCGGCGTGGCCGGGGGGCGCGGGACCACGGCATCGGCCTTGCACTGGCCCGGTCCCTCGCCGAGGCTGAAGGCGGGAAACTGCAGGTCTCGCGCACCGGACCGGGCCCGGTCTTCTCGCTGTTCCTTCCGCAGGCCACCGTCTCCGCCGATCCCGTGACCTCCTGACAATTCCTCGGTCGTCCAGGGCCGGCGAGTCGCGTCCCGAATGCTGCGAGTCGTTGACTGCGGCCACCAGCGGCTAGCCTGACGTCTTCGCTTCGATCGTGGCGCACGGGCGCCGCTGCACTGCTCCAGACCTCGGCGGTGTGCGAATCCAGCACTTCGGGGGAGCCGTGCAGATCAACCCACGCCAGCCTGAGTCCGAGGTCCAAGCCGTCGAACCGGTCGCGCTGCCATCCCTGGCTCAAGTTGCGCGCCGGGCGGTGCCACAGGTCGTCGACGGGGCTCTCCTTCCTCTCGCACTGTTCCTGCTGATGGATGCATTCGTCGGCCTCGGCATGGCGATGGCGGCCGGTCTCAGCTGGTCCGGCTTCGCGATCATGCGCCGGGTGGCGAGGAGTCGACGAGTTCCCTCGATGGTGATCCTCGGGACCGCGATGCTTCTCGTTCGGTCCACGCTCGCGTTGACGACCGGCAGTGCCTTCCTCTACTTCCTCCAGCCGACCATCGGGACTGCCGTCGTGGGGCTGGCGTTCCTGTGCTCCGTGCCGGCAGGAAGACCGCTCGCGCGTCGGTTCGCCGGGGACTTCTTGACGCTGCCCAGCGATCTTCTCCGCGCTCCGTACGTGCATCGGTTCTTCGTTCATAACTCGATGATGTGGGCGGTCGTCGGTCTCTTCAACGCCGCCGCTGCGTACTGCTTGCTCATCACGTTGGCGACGGCCACATTCGCTGTTACTCAGACGATGTTGTCGATCCTCGTCACGGTCCTTGCCGTGGGGGCATCGATCTTGTGGTTCCGCAGCTCGATCTGCCGTCATCGCCCCATCACCGTGGGCATCTGAGGCTGGCGCCCTCGACGGACTACCGGCGGCGGGAACATCCCATGATGCGCCCGATGCTGCCGCGCGGGACAGAGGCCGCCGAGGGCTCTCGAGTCCGCGCACTGGCGCTCGGGCCGGAGGCCCAGCCCGGGTGACGTGAGTTCGACGCTTTCGAACCGGCGCCCGCAGCGGTCCAACGTGAGAGAGTGTGTCGTCGACGGAGATCAATCCGGGTCGGATCAATGGCGAATCGTACGGATCTGGAGTTCACCTACTCGCTGATTGATCGCATCTTTCGACTGAGCCTGGGAGAGCTGGCTGACTTCAGCGGCGCCAAGTACGACGGTGACTTCGCGCTCACCCTGGAAGCTGCGCAACGCCGCAAGCACGACTACGTCGCCGAGCAGGTCGGGATTGGACCGGGCCGGCGTGTCCTGGACCTCGGGTGCGGGTGGGGTCCACTGCTGGACGTGGTCCGGAGCCGTGGCGGAATCGGGGTCGGCGTCTCGCTGTCGTCCGCGCAGGTCGCCGCCTGCCGGCGCCATGGCCTCGAGGCCCACCTCTTCGACGTACGGCACCTGGAGCGCGACAGCTTCGGCACCTTCGATGCCGTGGTCAGCCTCGGGGCGTTCGAGCATTTCTGTTCCCCGGATGACTTCATCGCTGGCCGCCAGGAAGAGACCTACCGCGACATCTTCGCCCGTGTCGCGAGCGTGCTCCCAGCAGGTGGGCGCCTCTACCTCCAGTCGATGGTGTTCGGGCCAAACATGATCCCGGTTGACGGCGTCGACATCGGAGCTCCGCGGGAATCGGACGCGTGGTACCTCGCGCTCCTGGGGCGACAGTTCCCCGGCTCGTGGCTTCCACTCGGACCAGAGCAGATCATCAGGAGCGCGGAGCCTGCCTTCGGCCTGGTGTCGAGTTCCAATGGCCGACTCGACTACATCGAGACGATTCGGCAGTGGCGAGCGCGGTTCGCGGCGCCGAGCTTGAGAAAGTCGTTGCTGAAGCTCCAGCTTCTCCCACGCTGGCTCACCAGCCGTGACTTTCGACTGGCATTCACGTCGGGTGTCAGTTCGAACACCGTGTGCTTCGAACGAAAGCTGCTCGATCACTACCGATTGGTGTTCGAAAAGCGGGGTACGCCGGCATCGACCGGCGTGTAGTGACGGCCTGACCGCGCGGCCCGCTCGAACGCACGCCACAGGACCATGACCCGACGAGCGGTGTGTGGTCAATCTGCTACACTGGTGTTGTTCACCGGGGCCTTGCCTGTACGCGAGGCCCGTGAGCACCGCAGCGCGCAGGGTTACTGCTCGCACGCCGCACCGGCCTTCCGTCGCCAGTCCGAGTCGGGCGCGTCAAGGAAAGACTGTCGCCCGGCGAGAACTGATCCGCGGCGGCTCACGGGCTGGCGCAACGGAGACAACCTGAATGACTGAAACGTTCGCCGATCTCGGGGCACCTGACGATCTCGTCAGGGCTCTGGATCAGCGCGGCATCCGAACCCCGTTCCCGGTGCAGCGTCTGACCATGACCGCTGGCTGTGCCGGGCGCGACCTGGCGGCCCAGGCGCCCACGGGCTCCGGCAAGACAATCGCATTCGGTGTCCCGCTCGTCGCCCGGCTCACCGCCGCTGCCCCCTCCAAGCCCACCGGTCTCGTGCTCGTGCCGACCCGAGAGCTCGCCGCCCAGGTGCGGCACGAGCTCGAATGGCTCGGCGCCCCGCGCCAGCTGCGCGTGTCCACCCTCTACGGCGGTGTCGGCTTCGGACCCCAGCGCGCCGCGCTGCGCCGTGGCGTCGACGTCGTGGTCGCCTGCCCGGGTCGGCTGACGGATCTGGTCCAGCAGGGCGATGTGGATCTCGGCGAGGTCGAGATCGTCGTGATCGACGAAGCAGACCGCATGGCAGACATGGGCTTCCTGCCCGTCGTACGCCGGCTGCTGGATCGCACGCCCACCACGCGGCAGACGATGCTGTTCTCGGCGACGCTTGACGGCCCGGTCAAGGCACTGTGGCGCCGCTACCAGCGTGACCCGATGCGGTACTCGGTCGGAGCGCAACCCGACCAGCGGTCTCGGGCCACCCACGTGTTCTGGGACGCGCCCCGCTCGCACCGACTCCGGCTGTGCGCCGACGTGGTCTCGGCGGCCGGATCGACGATCGTGTTCTGCCGTACCAAACGTGGCACCGACCACCTGGCGCGGAAGCTCGGGGCGCTTGGGGTGCGGACCGCCGCGATCCACGGCAACCGCTCGCAAGTCCAGCGCGACCGAGCCTTACGCGCGTTCGCTGGCGGTCAGGTGGAGGCGCTGGTCGCGACGGACGTTGCTGCTCGTGGCCTGCACGTCGACGACGTCGCGTGCGTCGTGCACTGGGACCCACCGGCGGACGCCACGGATTACACGCATCGCTCGGGCCGGACCGCGCGCGCCGGCGCCGCCGGCGTGGTGGTCTCCCTCGTATCGCCCGAACAGCACGGCGTTGTCGCGCCGCTTCAAAAGGAGCTCGGTCTCGGGTCGCGTCTCACGAAGCCCGACACCAGCGTCTTCGACAGGGCTCGCCGCCAGGCGGGCGTCCGGTCTCGCTCAGGAGGGGACCAAAATGGCCAAGAACCAACGCACGACATTCGGCAAGCTTCAACGAGAACGCGCTCGCCAGGCCAAGCAGGCCGAGAAACGCGAGCGACGACGGGCACGGCGCGCCGGCGAGGAGCCAATCGACGGTCCCGCGTCGGCAGGCCCTCCGACCGCCGCCGAGCCGGACAGCATCGGACCGGGCAGCGAGGCGCTCGGGGGCGCCGGGAGCAGCGGGGAGCCTGACGCCTGAGCAGTGCTGACTCGCGGCATCGCCATGCGATGCCGCGGCCCGCACGCCGCCAGCCGCACCACACGACATTCGAGCCGACTAGACCCCGATCAGGTCGCGGACGTCGACGTTGAAGGCCGGGTGACGCAGCTTCGCCATCGCCTTGGCCTCGATCTGGCGTATTCGCTCGCGGGTGAGCTGGAAGTGCTTGCCCACTTCCTCGAGGGTGCGAGGCTCTCCGTGGCCGAGTCCGAACCGCAAGCTGATGACGAGGCGCTCTCGCTCGCTGAGCTTGAACAGGATCCTTTCGGTCTCCTTCGGGAGCATCACGGCGGCGGCGGCGTCGGATGGGGACGGCGCCGAGCGGTCGGCGACGAGATCCCCGAATTCCGTCTCTCCGTCCTCGCCGACCGGCTGCGACAGAGATAGCGGCTCGGCTGCGATCTGGAGCGTCTCGGCCACGTTCGTCGGCGCCAGCTCCAGCTCGTTAGCGAGTTCAGCGATACTCGCCCGTCGGCCGAGTCGAGCCTCGAACTCCGTTCGAACTTGCTGGAGACGAGCCAGCCGGTCCGCAACGTGGATCGGCAAGCGAACGGTCCGGCAGGTGTTGGCGACTCCCCGTGAGATCGACTGCCGAATCCACCAGGTCGCGTAGGTCGAGAACTTGAAGCCCTTGCGCCAGTCGAACTTGTCCACGGCGTGGATGAGGCCGAGGTTGCCCTCCTGAATGAGATCGAGAAGCGGCAGTCCGGACCGCTGGTAGCGCTTCGCGATCGAGACGACCAGTCGGAGGTTGGCCTCGACGAAGGCGCGGTGAGCCTCATGGCCACTCCGGACCGCGCGGCGAAGGGCTCGTCGCTCAGCCTGCGTCAGCGACGACTGGCGAGCCTCGAGCTGCTCCTGTGCGGCTACTCCGTCCTCGATCCGCCGCGCCAAGGCCTGTTCATCGCTCTTGGAGAGCAGGACGAACTGACCGGCCTGATGGAGGTAGAGGTGGACGAGGTCGTCGGTGTCACTGACACGCGACCGCTCGCGGCTCGACATGAGACCTTTCGCTTGTGACAGCAAACGCTGCCGGATCCGAGCGTGTGGCCGAGCGTGGCTCGACCACACTGCTCGGACTAGATCGGGCGAACGTTCTGAGCTTCCTCGCCCTTCTTCCCGGGGCCGACGTCGAACTCGACGCGTTGCCCCTCCTGCAGGGTCTTGAAGCCCGAGCCCTGGATCGCAGAGAAGTGGACGAACACGTCGTCCCCCTGCTCGCGCGAGATAAAGCCGTAGCCCTTCTGATCGTTAAAGAACTTCACAGTGCCTGTTGCCAACGGAATCCACGTCCTTCTCTTCACCGGGACGGTCCGATTGACACGACCTCGGCCTCACCCAGTCTACGCCAGAACGGCGGCCTTTGAGGCAAGGAGCGCAAGCATGGTCCTGGTTCTGGAGCGGAGGTCCGAAAATCGAGGGTGGCCGACGCAACCGTCGGGACTCGTCCCGCCGGCGGTCTGCACTGACCCCGGTCCAACCCGCGGCGTGGCCGCCGCTCCCGCCCTCGAGGCGACCACGATCCGTCACATCGGCTGATGCACGACGGGAGGCCTGTCGTGGTGAACGAGCGACCTGATATTTTCGCGATCCACGGCTGGTGATGAGCCGACGAGGTACTGCTGAGCCGACCGATTGGCCTCCGCCAGACCAACCTCCGGGCGTGCATGCGCATGAATGGCGCCAGCCAAGGGGAGCTTCGAAGGAAGACCAACCATGCGACCGTTCTCCGTTTTTACCGGTGCTCATGACCACCGTGTCGCGCTCCAGGGCGAGATCGACATGTCCAACGCGCCGGAGCTTCAGGAGGCGCTCCTGGAGCTGAATGGTGATGTCGTCATTGACTGCTCAGAGCTGCAGTTCATCGACTCGACGGGCTTGAACGTCTTAGCCAGGGTTCACAAGCGACTGGCAGCGCGCGGCGACCATCTCACGATCGAGTCGGTTCCTCCCTCGTGCCAGCGGGTCTTTCAGATTGCTGGGCTTGATCGGGTGCTCGACTTCGGTGGATCCCCGCGCCCGGGTCCCAGCGGCTCGACGCGACCAGCGGAGTGAGCCGTCCTCGGCCGATGCCCCCTTCCGGGGCGACGGGCCTTGTATCCCGGGCACCGAGGGGGAGCAGCGCACCTGGGATTTGGCGAGCCCGCCCCTGGGAACAACGGAGGGCGTGCCCGGCGATGTTCGCGTCACCGTCGACCCCAACCGCGAGGCCCCGCGGAGAGCACGTGCCCTGCTGACGGACCTGCTCGTCGAGTCCGACCAAGAGACCTCAGCGAGCCGAGCAGCCGTGGTGGTCAGCGAGCTGGTGACCAACGCTGTCGTACACGCGCGGCCGCCGGTGGAGATCAGGGCCTGCGTCAAAGGATCGGCGCTGCACGTCGAGGTGACGGACCAGAGCTCGAGTCCGCCCCGCACGCTCCGACGTCACAACCACGATCCAGGCGGCTTGGGCCTCTCGCTCGTCGACGCTCTCGCCGACCGATGGGGCTACGAGATGGGTCCCGGGAACGTCAAGACCGTCTGGTTCGAGATCGACTCGCCCTAGACGCTCAGCGAGCATCTCGGGCGTGGCCCTGGCGCGGGCGCTGAAGCGCAAGCCGGCGGGTCTGGGGGTGGTTGCCCACCTGGATCGGCGAGTCGGCGACTCGATCGCGACCTCCGACTGCGAGTCATCCGATCGGGGGCTGGGCTCATCGCCCGCGCACGCTGGCTGAGCCGTCCTCTTCGTCGCTCCTCGCTCGCCGCGATCGTTTCGACCTTCGAGGGGACGCCCGTCGACACGATGCGATAAGGCCCCACACACGGTGGCGAGAGACGCGAGGCAGCGGCATCGGTGTCGGCCCCGGCGGAAGAGTCCAACTTCCGCCGGGGCTCAACGTCACTCGTGGCTGCCCGAGGTCCCTGCCTCCGGTTGCTCACCCGCAGGGGTGTGGTCGACGTTGGCTCCGTTCGGGTCCTGGTGGTTCGGCTCGGGGTCGTTGGCCGGCTCGCTCTCGCTCCCATGCTGGGGCTCGCCTGGGTCGGGCTTCTCGGTCTTCTCGCCCGCGGGCGTGGACTTCGAGTCGGTCTGGTCCTGACCTCCCGTCGGCGAGGTCGACGGTTGGGGGGGCGGGGCCTGCTGCTGGTGACGCACCGAGGAGCCATTCCCGCTCGACGTGGCGGCCGCGATGCCGGTGGCGCCGAGACCCAGGCCGGCGGCGATGGCGATGGCACTCAGCACGCGGGTCAGCCGCGTGGGTTCGTGAGACACAGTCCTGGTCCTTTCCTTCGTGCCGAGGTGTCTCCCCGGTCGAGGAGCACACTCGGGGTCCGGGCCTGTCGCCTCGCTGAACGCCTGAACGCGCTCTCAGGCGGCCAGGCGTCAGGAGTCATTCAGCAGCGGTTCAGGTTGGTTCCGTACCGTGGAGCAGCGTCGACGACGCGAGGACTGGAGAGACGATTGAGGGTTCTGGTCGTCGAAGACGACAAGCATCTCGCCGGGGCGGTCAAGCGGGGCCTCGAAGCCGAAGGCTACGCCGTCGACGTCGCGCTGGACGGCGTCCAGGGGAAGTGGCTCGCAACGGAGCAGGGCTACGACGTGATCGTCCTGGACATTCTGCTGCCGGGCCTCAACGGCTACCGGCTCTGTGGTGAGCTGCGGGACGCGGGCAACTGGACGCCGATCCTGATGCTCACGGCCAAGAACGGCGAGTACGACGAGGCCGAGGCACTCGACACCGGTGCCGACGACTTCCTCTCCAAACCGTTCTCGTTCGTGGTGCTGTTGGCGCGCCTGCGAGCCCTCCTTCGGCGCGGGCGACCCGAACGTCCGATCCAGCTTGAGGTCGGAGACCTGCGGGTCGATCCCGCGGCGCGTCACTGCTGGCGCGCTGGTCAACCGGTCTCCTTGACCGCCCGGGAGTTTGCCGTCCTGGAATACCTCGTCCGACGCGCGGGTGACGTGGTCAGCAAGCGCGAGCTGCTCGAACACGTGTGGGACTTCGACTTCGAGGGTGATCCCAACATCATCGAGGTCTACGTCCGCCGTCTCCGCCGCAAGATCGACGAGCCCCGTGGCGCTCCGCTCATCCACACGGTGCGGGGAGCGGGCTACCGACTGAGCACCGATGCGTAGTCGTCTTGGGAGCGTCCGCGTTCGAACGACCGCACTCGCGACCGTGGTCGTCGCCGTCGCCCTCCTCGTCGGTGCAGCGACCGTGGTGCTTCTTCAGCGCAGTTCGATGATCGCCGGCGTCGATCAGACCGCGCGCACGCACGCCGCCAACCTGGCCGCGCTCCTGCACAGCGGAGCGCTGCCGCCTTCGATCAGCGCCGGCCAGCAGGAAGACTCCTTCGCCCAGATCGTGGACCGCCACGGCCAGGTCGTCGCTGCCAGCGACAACATCTCCGGCGAAGCGCCCGTCATCGCCCGGAACGGCAGCCGATCCGTCCGAACGGTACGTGTGACGACGCTCGAGGCCCAATTCCGCGTCGCGGCGCTCCGAGCCTCGACTCCGGGCAACGCCACCGTCTACGTCGGTCAGGCGCTCTCGCCGGTCAACGAGGCCACGAACCAGCTCATCACGATGCTCTCGATCGGAGTCCCGGCGCTGCTCGTCGTCGTTGCCGGAACCGCTTGGATGGTGACGGGGCGGGCGCTGAAGCCGGTCGAGGCGATCCGGGCCGAGGTCGCGGCGATCTCCGAACGCGAGCTGCACCGGCGAGTCCCCGAGCCTCCGACCGGCGATGAGATCAGCCGCTTGGCCCGCACCATGAACGCGATGCTCGCCCGCCTGGACGACGCCTACGAGCGGCAGAGCCGCTTCGTCTCCGACGCTTCCCACGAGCTCCAGAGCCCCATCGCCGCCCTCCGAACAAACCTCGAGGTCGACCTCGCACAGGTCGACCGAACGAGTTGGGTCGCCACTCGACGCGAGGCCCTCGAAGACGTGACCTCGCTCCAATCTCTCGTGCAGGACCTCCTCACACTCGCTCGGATGCCCCCGGGTAGCCAACTGCGACGGCGAGAACCCGTTGATCTCGACGACCTCGTGCTGCGCGAGGCGCAGGCAGTTGCGGAGCGGGAGCTCGTCCACGTTGACCTCCGGGGTGTGTCAGCCGGCCAAGTTGAGGGCGATCCGGGACAGCTGGCGCGAGCCATCCGCAACCTGGTCGAGAACGCCGAACGGCATGCGGTATCCACGATCACGCTGGCGGTCCAAGAGCACGAAGCCGCGGTCGAGATCACGGTCGCTGACGACGGTGCCGGCATCGCTCCCGAGGATCGGCAGCGGATCTTTGAGCGCTTCGCTCGACTCGATGACGCGCGTACACCGCACACCTCGGGCTCCGGCCTCGGCCTCGCAATCGCGAGCGAGATCGTCAGGCAGCATGGCGGCACGCTGACGGTAGCGGACAACCGGCCCGGTGCACGCTTCGTCATGCGCGTGCCTGCGGCCTCGCCATCGAGTTGATGCATCGCACCACGCTGGGACATTGCCGACCGCGCTGCCGCGTCGTCTGCCCGAGCCTCCAGCCCGTGGTCCGATCACTCGCGGACACCCTCGAGGCGACGCGGGCTGACGTCGACGGCGAGCTCGACGTCGGAGCGGCATAGACGGTTCAGCCTCTCGCGTCGCCCGCTTTACGACACCGACACACGGCCGCAACGCACCGCGTCCACGCTGAGGCTCGTGGTCGGTGCTCGAGTGGTCCGGTCTCTGCCGTGAGTCCCTCGCCCGATCCGAGTCGCGTCCGGGGCTGGCATCACGCCCGGGACCCTCCGCACGGTCAGCCGCTCGGAGGGCGCGTCACCCAGGCTTCAGAGGGACGAAGCCGGCGCGACACGCACGGCCGCTGGATATCGACCGTGTGGGGCCGCCTCCTCGACGAGTACCGGCTGGCGAGCTCACGAGTGTCGGGTCAGGGGGAGGCCTCAGAACAGGATCGACGGAAGCCACGAACCGGCCGGTTCGCTGTAGAGCCCGGTCGTCATCAGTGTCATCAGCTGGACGACCCGCAGCCCGTTCTCCATGCACCAGCGCAGCAGTGCACCATTGCGAGTTGGCACCAGTATCCCGGAACCCGCGTACGCGTCGGCCGCTCCGATCAGGGCCGTCACGTCCTCATTCGACTCGCCGACCGCGTGGGCGAAGAAGGCCAGGTCGCTCGCGTAGCCGCTGATTCGCCCGTCATGTTCCACGACCCGCGCCGTGCCCTGGGCGATGCAGTCGGCGAGTTCTCCGCCGCGGTGATGTCCGTGCACCGCTTCACACAGCGTGTTGCAGGGCTCGAGGTCTCCGGTCGTCGCTTGGCGTACGGCGTATCCCGGCACCGTCGCCCGAATCGGCGGGCCCTGAAGACACGCGAGCTGCTCCCTGACGTCGAAGCCGAGCTTCGTGTAGAGCGCGAACGAGCGATTGTGATATCCGGCCTGGACGAGGCGCACGCCGGGGAAACGCTGGGCTTCGGCGCGGCGCATCACGTCTTCCATCAGGTGCTTCCCGATGCTGTGGTCCTGGACCGACGGGTCCACGGTGATCGGGCCCACGCCGGCGATCGGGCACCGTTCATCGAGGAAGTTGCTGCCAGCGACTCGACCGTCGACCTCGGCGACCACGGAGTAGATGCCCGGGTTGGCCAAGAGCACCCCGAGCAGGAGCTGCGCCACCTCGGCCGACGGGAAGTCACAAGGAAAGCTGTGGGCGGCGGCGATCGACGCAAAGGCGTCGTAACAGATCCGGCCGGTGGCGCCGGCGTCGTCCGGCGCGCCGGGGCGAAGCTTCAGGGTCATGCCGAGGGTTCCTCCACGGCCCAATCCTCGCACGGTCATGGGTCGCGGCGAAGGCCTCGGGGCGAGCGCCTCGGCCGTTTCAGACTCGGGCGGTCGCCGCCGCGAACGAGGAGGTCGGCAGCGGGGCTGCGATGTGCCGGACCTCGGCCCAGTGAGGATGGCGACGGTGAGCACGGCGCGCCGACTCGAGCCGCGACCGACTCGCGGTTCGGTGGATCGCGAGTCAGCGATTCGATGCCAAGTCGCGGCCGCGCCCACGTCGAGTCGACCGGCAAGCCCAGGGCTGGGCAAGCGCCGCTCCGGGAGGCCCAGAGCGCCCTTTACGCTGGGTGTTGTGTGCTCACGGAGCGTGAGATAGGGTCCTCCGTGGGGGCAGGCAGGCCTCGGGAGGCCAGCCTGACTGTTCAGAGGCGGAATCGCTCCCCGCGACGCCCGATAGCACCCGAGCGGCCGCCGGCCAGACGGCCGATCGTCGACGCGGATTCCGGAGCGGGTGATCCGGCGTTCCGGTCGACCACGCTCACGTTCGTGTTCGTGCTTGCGCCCACCGAGTTCACGCGCTGGCGGGCGCGGACGACTGGTCCCCGCGATGTGACGGGGGACCGCCGACTTGCCACCGTCGTTGTCAATGAACGCCACGGCGTCGATCCCACGCACAGCGTGATGCTGGAGGTCACCGGCTCAGCCGACGCCGTGCGCACCTTCGCGCAAAGCGTGGCGATCGATACCGTCCAGCGGGGCCACCTGCGACGTCGCCTCGTTCGGCGATAGTCAGAGGCCGGCTCGCGGCCCCGGGACTCGCCCTCAAGCCCGTTCGAGGAGCTCGAGGGCTCGCGCGGCTCTCCACGAACCTCAGCTGGTGGGGCGCTCGGATTGCCCGGTCCAGCCTCAGTGCTGACCCCTGAACGGATCCTCGGGGAATTCGAGTCCTCGAGCGAGCCACGCGTTATCGTCCGGCGACGCTCGGGCCGGTCGAGCGCTCCGATCGACCCGCGACGAGGTGCCAGGGTTGAAACCGAGGATGTCAAGGACGGGACTCCGGCTCGGCGGAGCGTTGGCTGCGGCCGCCCTCGGCGCAGGCCTGGTAGCCGGGCTCGGCACTTCGGCTGGCGCGGCACCCGTCTCGACGCCCTTCACGACGCCAGGGGCGGCGTCGTTCCCCGTGCCCACGGGCATCTGCTTCGTGACGATCTCCGCGGACGGCGGCCATGGTGGATCAGGCTCCCAAACCGGCGGTGCGCCCCAAGCGGCCGGCGGCACTGGCGCGGCGGTGCTGGCCCGAGTCGCGGTCACACCGGGCAGCACGCTCGGCGTGCTGGTCGGTGGAGGAGGCGGCACCGCCAACGGCTTAGTCGTCGCCCCGGGCGGGATTGGAGGCGGTGGCGGCGGCGGGACCAACGTCGCTCTCTCCGGTGGCGGTGGCGGCGGCGCCTCCGCGGTCTCCACCTCGACGGGCGTGCCCCTCACCGTCGCGGGCGGCGGCGGCGGCGGCGGAAGCGTGAACGGCGGGGGTGCCGGCGCCGGTGGTAACGGCGGAGCAAGCGGCACCGCGGGCGTGAACGGCGCCGGTGGGACCGGCGGCGGAGGCGGCACCAGCGCCGGGGGCGGCGGAGGCGGCGGCGCGCTGACTGCTGATCAAGGCGGCGGTGGCGGCGGTGTCGCGGTCGGTGCTGGTGGAGCGGCGGGCGGCGGGAACGCAGGCGCTGGCGGCGGCGGCAACACGACCGTCGGGGGCGGCGGGGGCGGCGCGGGCGCGGGCACCGGCCACGGGGGCTCCGGCGGCACCGGTGGTACCGGCACCGGTGGTGTCGCAGCCGGTGCAGGCGGCGGTGCCGGCGACGGGACAGGCGGGAACGGCGGCGCCGGCGGCACGACCATGGGCGCCCAAGACGGGGGCGGCGGTGGCGGCGGCATCGGCTTCGCGGGCGGCGGTGGCGGCTCCATCGTGGGCGGCGGCGGTGGTGGCGGCGGCTACGGCGCCGGTGGCGGGGCGGGCGGCTTCAGTGGCGGTGGTGGCGGCTCCTCATTCGAAGCTGCGAGCGCGACCGGCGTGTCTGTAACACCCAGCGCTCGCGCTGGCGGCGGCCAGGTGACGATCAGCTACGACCCGACCACGGACAGCTGCCCGCCGGTGCTCGTCGTCACTCCCCGCTTCACCGGCTGATCCGACTGCACCCAACACGACAGCGCGTGGGCGCCGATCTGATCGGTGCCATCCGCCCCCTACGTGGAGTGCGACGCCGCGGTTCGCTGACCGTCAGCGTCACGGTGCTCGCAGGGGCTCTTGTCTTGGGGGGTGCCGCTGCGGCTCCGCCGGGACGGCACGGACGGTCCACGGGCCCGGTTGCCGCCGTCGGAGGTCCAGGCAAGCCATATGCGTGCGCTCCGTCTGCCGGTGGAAGCATCTCCGGAATCTTCGGCGACGCCAGCGCGATCGGTTGGCAAGGAAACGCGCAGGGTGTGGTGGCCTGCCTCGGCGGCAGCTTCTACGTTCAGGACGGCTTGAACACGAGCTACGGCTACGGGATCTACGACAACAGCAGCACGAATTGGACCAATGTCGATGGCTACCTGCCAGCACTGAACTCAGCCTTCCACCGCTTTGGCGCCGACATCTCGATCACGAACTTCGCCGACGAGCTCGCTCTAGGCGGCAACACGTACGTCGCTGTGTACAGCCGAGTCGCGATCCACAATCAGACCCGCGGCGTCGTTCACGCTGATCCACAGCCGTCCGCGGGCCTCATTCCCCTCGCGTCCGCGCCCCTCGACGTCGGGGCTGGGGCGACGGTCGACCACGACTACGTCATCGCCGCTGATCGCTTCGGCCACCAGTACCCGTGGCCCTCCGAGCAGGCTCTGGGCGCTGCCGGTGGCTTCGACGCCCACTTCGCACACATGCGGGACTTCTGGAACGCCCGACTCGCGTCGATCGCCCAGATCGACCTTCCGGACGCCCAGCTCGGAGCCGCATACCGGAGCGGGTTCATCTATACCCAGATCGCCCGGAGCGGCGATCACCTCAACACCGGTGTCAACGGCTACGAAAGCGAGTTCAGCCACGACGTCATCGGCATTCTTGCCAACCTGTTCACCCAAGGAGACTTCTCCAACGCCCAGGCTCTCCTCCTCACGGCTCGCGACGCGGTTGGGGCGCAGGGCCAGTACTTGGACGGGCGGTGGACCTACCCGTGGCCATGGGCGATCTACCTGCTCAAGACGGGCGACGTCGGCTTCGTCAAGGCCAACTTCTCGACCGAGGGATCGAACGGGTCCGCCACGCCGAGCATCAAAGACACGGCCCACCTCATCGCGGCGAGCCGCACCGGCCCCGGCGGGATCATCGGACGGACCTACGACATCGACACGATCGGCTACTGGACCATCGATGACTACGAAGCCCTGATGGGACTCACGGCCTACCGGTATCTCGCGCAGCGTGCCGGAGACGCCGGCGAGGCCGAGTGGGCAACCACGGAGTACGACAGCCTGTTGGCCGCGACGAACCGCACCCTGGGGGCGACGATTCGCCGGTACCACCTTCGTTACCTGCCTTGCTCAGTCTTCGAGCCCAACACCTTCAACCGCTGTGCGAACGCCGAAGACGCGAACTGGGCGGCGCCGTTCCTGTTTGGCCGCTGGGCCTGGGATGGCTCCCTCTTGGGCGCCGAGGTCAGCGGTGCCGGCGTGGACCTGATCGACGCCACGTACGCGTACGGATTCCATCGGCTGAGCGGCAAGCTGCCGCCCGATACCTTCGGCGGCTACCCCGACCACTTCTACTTCTCCACGGCGTACAACGCCGGATACGGCGGCTGGGGACTGGCCAGCCGGGAGCACCGCGAGCAAGGGATCCTGAGCTACGAGTTCATGATCCGTCACTCCCAGAGCGGCCCCTTCTCCTGGTGGGAGAGCGCCAGCAGCCCGAACCCATCATCACCGTGGATCGGCAGCCACCCTCGCAGCGGCCAGGGGTCCGCTCCACACGCCTGGGGCATTGCCAACGCGAACAAGGTGCTCCTCGACGCCCTGGTCGCGCAGCGATCGGACGGCACGCTCATCATCGGCCGAGGAGTTCCCAACACCTGGGTGCGCACCGGCAAGACGATCTCGGTCGCGAACTTCCCCAGTATCGACGGCCATCGACTCGGCGTGACCGTGTCAGTCCACGATCGGACCGTGACGCTGACCCTGACCGGCGACCGGCCGGTCGGCCCGGTGCTGTTCCAGCTTCCAGCCTTTGTCCACAACCTGCGGCACGCCGGGCCCGGGAACGTGGACGATCGCACCGGGACCGTGGCGCTTCCCTCGGGGGCCACACACACGACCGTGGACCTGGCTCACGACGTGTGACCGAGAGCTTGCACGCCGGGTCGTGGTCCTGGGGTCGCCATCAGCGAGGCGAGCGACGGAACCTGGTTGCGTCGCCCCTGACACGTGGACCCAAGACCGGCGTCGCCCCGCCAGTGGCTCGCGATTGATTGGACCGCGGGTCACGGCTGACCGCCTGTCAAGGCGGTCAGCCGTCGTCTCCAGCTTCCGATGGGCCACGTTTCGAGCGCGCCCTCATCAGGGAAGGACCGATGAGTTGGCATGATCTGGCTCGTCTGACTGGTGATGACTACGCATCCCGACCTCGAACCCGCAGCCCAGCGCATGGCCCGTCTGGTGCGGGCCGTGCCTGACGATCGCTTGGGGCGGCCGACGCCGTGCGAGCGCTACACCGTGGGTGACCTCCTCGATCACATTGGTGGCGCCGCGCTTGCTTTCACCGGCGCGGCCACGAAGCGACCGCTCGCGGGCGGCGCGTCGGGCGACGCCGCCAGCCTGGGTGACGACTGGCGGACCCGGATCCCGAGCGACCTCACAGCACTGGCGGCGGCGTGGGGGAGCAGCGAGGCGTGGACGGGCATGACGGCGGCGGGCGGCGTCGACCTGCCCGGCGAGGTGGCGGGCGTGGTGGCGCTCGACGAGCTCGTGATCCACGGCTGGGACCTGGCGCGGGCCACCGACCAGCCGGCCGAGTACGACGGCCCGGAGCTCGAGGCCGTCTACGGCATGGTGCAGCAGTTCAGGTCGAGCGGGATCGAGGGGCTGTTCGGCCCGCCCGTCCCGGTCGCGGACGACGCTGCCCTCCTCGATCGGATCGTCGGTCTGGCCGGCCGTGACCCCGGCTGGGAGCCTCCGGCCTGAGTCGCCAACATCGTTCGGGCAGTCCCGACCCGCTCGGCCTGGGCCCTCAGGGCTCGAACCGAGTGCCGTCGCTGGCGAGCTGGCGGAGGAACACCTGGAGCGCGTCCCTGCTCGCGGCACCCGATCGCTTCACGGGCACGGCGAGCGAGAGCTGCCGACTGAGCGCGAATCCTCGCAGCGCATGGAACAACGCGTCGTACTCGGACTGGCTGGCATCGGGTCCGATCGCTTCGGCGAGTAGTCGGCGGGTGCTCGCCTCCGCTCGCGCCGCGTGCTGAGTTACCTCCGCGCTGACCTCGGCTGACGTCTCTGGATCGTGCCGCAGGTTCAGGATGATCTGGACCCGGACCAGGAAGGTGGGGGTGTCGTAGAACCGGCCGAGGATCTCGTAGAGCGAGGCGATGCGCTCTTCGCGGGTCTCTCCCTCGACGTGAGCCGCGTTGATGTCCTCGAGAAAGCTTCGATCGAGATCGCGCACGATCGCCAGCAAGAGCGCCTCGCGAGTCCCGAAGTGGTATTGAAGGGCGCCCCAGCTGACATTGGCGCGCCTCGCGATCTCGTTCGTGCTCGACCGGTAGAACCCGACTTCAAGGATCGACGCGATCCCGGCCTCGATGATCTGGGCGCGGCCGTCAGCTTCAGCACCGCCGTTCCCGCGGCGACGCCGCGGCCTCTTGCGCGTGGCCGATGGCGTATCGCTCACCTGGTCATCCTCGGGACCGGGGCATCAAGGATCACGTTCGCCGAGACGAGCTCGTCGATCTGGGCCGGGTCGTAGCCGCATTCCACCAAGATCTCTCGGGTGTGCTCACCGCAGAGGCAGGGCCCGCGCGGGACGACTCCGGGCGTCCCCGACAGGTTGACCAAGATCCCCGGGTCTTCGAAGCGGCCGACGCCGCCTGCCCGCGTCTCGACGACGAGCTGGCCGGAGCGGGCCTCCGGATCGTCGAACAAGGCTCGACAGAAGCCCTCGTCGACAATCTCTACGGGGACGCCGGCGGCGTCGAGCACCTCGTACCACTCGCCCGCGGGGCGCTCGCGCAGAACGCGCTCGAGCGTGGCCGACATGGCCGGCGCGTCGTCCAGGGCCTCGATGTTCTGACCGAGTGCGGCGACCAGCTGCGCGCGGTGGTCCGGGCGGTCGGCGGCGATGAACAGCCAGCGGTCGTCGCCGCACCGGAAGAGGCGGTGGAAGGGGGAGAGTCCGTACTGCCCGCCGTCGACGTGCTGCCAGTCGCCCGGAGACCCGTCGGCGTGGATCCACGCGTACGACGTGTGGAGCAGCTGGGCGTTGACGATGGACGTGCTGACCGCCTGGCCCCGCCCGGTCCGTTCACGGTGGTAGAGAGCCGCCGTGATCGCGATCGCAGCGAGCAGCGCGTTGCCGGTGTCGCCCATGCCCGAACGGCTCCAGAGCGGCGGGTTGCCCGCGTCGCAAGCGCCGTCTTCCCACTCGACCCCGGCGAGCGCGGCGGCGGTCTGGTCGGTGCCCGGCAGATCGGAGCGCCGGCCCTTCTCGTAGCCGCGGGTGTTGCAGTAGACGAGGCGGGGGAAGCGTTGGTGAAGGGTCTCGTAGTCGAGGCCGAGGCGCGCGGCAGCGCCGGGCCGCCAGTTGGTCGTCAGCACGTCGGCTCGCTCGATGAGCCTGTCGAGGGCGGCCCGCGCTCGTTCGTCTTTGAGGTTCAGCGCGATGCTGCGCTTGCCGCGGTTCGTGCCGAGACCCATGTGGGTGCCCGCCCAGAAGGTGTCGTGGAGGGCGTGCACCTTGATCACATCGGCGCCAAGGTCGGCGAGGGCGCGGCCCGTAAAGGGCCCAGCGACACCGAGACCGAGATCGAGCACGCGCACGCCCTGCAGGGGATGAGCGAGGGTGCCGTGCACCGTTCGTGCTGGCAGTCCGGTCGCCGCCGAGGCCTGCGCCTCCTCGAGGACCTCCGCCGTGTGCGTCCCGGGGCGGGCCGTCGGCCCGGTCACGCCGCCCGGGGTGTCCGAGAACTCCAGCACGGATCCCACGTGGAAGATCGGCCCGACCTCCGGATCGTCGACCTCGACGACGCATCCGTCGGCGAGGAACGACTTGTCGGCGAGCGCGTCGCCGGGCGAGCGGACCGGTGCCACGCCGGTGCCGGCCTCCTCGGCCGCGTGCACCCATGCTTCCGACGGGAACCTCCGGAAGGCCTCGGCCAGCGCGTCGTGCAAGAAGAGGCCGGTGAGCAGACCTTCGGGTTCCATCGGGATGCGATCGGGGTCGTCGCGATACGCAGTGTCGAGCGCGACCGTGCTGGGGTCGTCGCTCTCCGCCGCAGCCAAGACCCAGCTCGGCCGAACCGTCCAGTGATGCACCCAGCGCCCGTCGGCGCACTCGTAGAGGCCCTCGATCGATCGCCCGTCGACGGGCCACATCCAGTAGAGGGGGGCGTCGGGGTTCTCGACCCGCTGCCAGTTCAGACACACCGCCGCGAGTACACCCTGGAGGAGAGAGGTCTCGACTCGCTGCCCTTCGCCGGTGATCTCTCGGGCCCGCAGCGCCGCGCAGATGCCCAGCATGGCGAAGTAGGCGGCGCCGACGCTCGGCCACGGCGTGCGAGGGAAGATCGGGCCGGAGCGGTCCGCGCCACGGACGAGGCCCGCGGGCGCGTCGAACTCGGGGTGGGGACCGGGCCGTCCCGCGATGTACTCCATGGCGGTGCCCCGGCGGCCTTTCTGGTCGTAGAGCAGTCCAGTACGGGCCGCGACGAGGGCGTCGAACGCCGGACGATCGCGGTGGGCTGGATGCCTCCCGTACCCCGTGATCGAGCAGGTGATCAGCCCTGGGTTGTCGGTCGCGAGCGTCGCGTGGTCGATGCCCAGTTTGGCCGTTGCCCCGGGGGCGTAGCTCTCGACGACGACGTCGGCTCTCGCCGCAAGGGCGTGGAACGCCGCTCGTCCCTCGCGCGTGCGGACGTCCACGAAGGCACTGCGCTTTCCCCGGCTCCAGACCCGCTCGCCGGACTCCGCCGACCCCGGGTCCTCGGGCGCCACCAGCCGGGTCACGAGCGCTCCGTTATCGGCCAGCAGCATCGTGGTCATCGGCCCGGCGACGCCGCGCGACAGGTCGAGCACTCGGATCCCGTCGAAGACGGCGGCCATCGCTCAGAGCTTGTAGATGCGGGCGGAGTTCCCGGAGCAGATCAGGTCACGTTCCGAGACTGGGACGTCGGCGAACTGTCGGGCGACGACCTCCTGCGAATTCGGCCATGTCGTGGCCGGGTGGGGGAAGTCGGTCGACCACAGGATGTTCTCAATGCCGACGAGGTGTCGCAACGTCAGGCCGACCTCGTCGTCCATGAACGTGCACGCAATGTTGCGATGGAAGTACTCGCTCGGCCGCAACCGGAGGCCAGGCAGGTCGTAGCGTTCGCTCATGCGGTCGAGCTGGGCGATGTAGCCGGGAATCCAAAACAGGCTGGGCTCGACGAACACGATCTGGAGACCAGGGAAGCGCTCGAGGGTGCCGGTCAGGATCCACCACGCCACGACCTCGGAGAGCCCCATCGCCGGCAACGACGTGAAGATCGCTGCCTGCGGCGTCGGGTCACGTCGGAACACTTCCCACAACGAGGGCCGAGTCCCGAGGTGGTGGCTGATGGAGATGCCCGTGTCCTGGAGCACACCCCAAAGCGGGTCGTAACTCTCGTCGTGGTAGTCGGGCAGCCCCAGCTCGCTCGGGAAGTTGGGCAGGTGGACCGAGCGGGCGCCAAGCCCGGCGAGACGCTGAACCTCCGAGACCGCATACGGGATGTCGATGATCGGTACCTGGTACGACACCGCGAGTCGGTCCGGGTCGTGCGACGCGAATTCGGTGAGGTGATCGGTGAACGCCCGGCTGATCGGGCGCCAGTCTCCGCGAACGAGCCCGTACGCCCGGAACGCGCTCACCTCCGAGTACAGGACCTCAGCATCGACGCCGTCGCGGTCCATCGCTGCGAGGCGCGCGACCGGATCCCGGTACCCCGGGTCGCGCATGGCCTCCATGTCCCAGTCTTCGAGCGACAGCGTGCGACCCCCGCGATGCTCCTCGTCGATACGTGCCTGCTCGGCGATGGCCTCGTCGAAGGGCTCGTGCATGGACCTCGGGAGGCGCTGACGAATGGAATCGAGGCTCACCGCGACGTGTGAATCAGCGGAGATGAGTCGCGTACCGGCCATGTCGCCTCCCGAGAGTCAACACCTTGGCGTACGGCCTACATACTAAGTACTATGTTGCCGTGCCGCAAGCAGATCGGGAGGCGCCCCCGCCGCGACGACCGCCCCCAATCGCGACGGCCGACAGTCAGTTCTTCTGGGAGGGGGCGGCCGACGGTCGTCTCGTGGCTCAGCGGTGTGGTGGCTGCCAGCGGCTGCGGCACCCGCCGCGACCGATGTGTCCGTCTTGCCACTCGCTCGCGGTGGAGGTCATCGCCCTCTCGGGACGCGGGACGCTCTACAGCTACGCCATCCTCCACCACCCGCAGCATCCGGCCTTCGACTACCCGGTGATCGCCGCGCTCGTCGACCTCGAAGAGGGCGTGCGGATCGTGTCGAACCTCACCCGGGTGGCTCCGGAGGACGTCCACATCGGGATGTCCTTGGAGGTCGAGTTCGAGCCGACGATCGACGAAGGCCGGGTGCCGGTCTTTCGGCCGGCGAGGGGGGCCGGGCTCGAGTGAGCGCCGCACTGCTCCCGCGCGCGGCCGCGATTGCTGGAATCGGCAGCACGGAGTTCTCGCGCGACGCCGGGCGGAGCGAGCTGCAGCTCGCCTGTGAGGCCATCCGAGCCGCCCTCGGAGACGCCGGTCTCGAGCCGGCGGACGTCGACGGACTCGTGAGCTACACCATCGATCCCGTCGAGGAGACGGAGCTCGTGCGCTCAGTCGGGTTCCAGGAGATCGCCTGGTCGAGCCGGGTGCCCTACGGCGGCGGCGGTTCGATGGGTGTCCTGCTCCACGCGGCCTCCGCGGTGATCAGCGGCGCGGCCGACGTGGTCGTCGCCTATCGCGCCATCCGGGCCCGCTCCGGCGCCAGCCGCTTCGGCGCTCCCAAGATCGCCCCGGGCCCCACCGCCGGCCACTCGGGCACGACGGCGATGCAGTGGTGCATGCCCTTCGGCGTGATCACGCCGGCGTCCTGGATGGCGCTGAACGCCACCCGATACATGCACGAGTACGGCGTGCGGAGCGTCGACTTTGGACGGGCCGTGGTCCAGCTCCGTGAGTACGCGGCAACGAATCCTGCGGCTTGGGGCTTCGGACGACCGATCACGCTCGATGCCCACCAGGGCTCGCGTTGGATCGCCGAGCCGTGCATCCGGCTCTTCGACTGCTGCCAGGAGACCGACGGGTCGGCGGCCCTCGTGATCACCCGCCGCGAGCACGCCGCCGATCTCGCGAAGGTCCCGGTCGTGATCGGCGCCGCGACCGGCGCGGGGCTCTTCGAGCAGGAGATCGCATCCGATCACTACCTCTCGGACCTCTCGGTGATGGCCGGATCCGTCGCGCTCGCCCGTCGCCTCTTCGACGGAGAGGCCGGCTTCCGCCGCGAGGACATTGACGCCGCCATGATCTACGACGCCTTCTCGCCGATCCTGCTGATGCAGATCGAGGCGCTCGGCTTCTGCGATCGCGGCCTCGCCAAGGACTTCGTGGCCGACGGCAACCTCGCCCTCGACGGTGCGCTGCCGTGCAACACCAACGGCGGCCTCATCGGTGAGGGTTACATCCACGGCCTGAACCTGGTGCTCGAGGCGACCCGCCAGCTGCGGGGCACGGCAGTCAACCAGGTGACCAGCGCGCGCACCGTGCTCGTGACTTCGAGCCGCACGGGCGCGGTCCTCACCCGGTGAGCCCCAGGTTCGGCGCTCGGGCGCGTGAAGCCAGTCCGACGTTCCGCTGCCGAAGCCGAGGTCACGCGGCCGCGGACGGCGTGGGACCGATCTCGACGATGGTGCGGCCGATCGTGGCCCGTCGGGCCATGGCGTCGAGGGCGGTGGGCAGCTCCTCGAACGGCGCACGGTGACCGATGACGGGGCGGATCTCGCCGCGCTCGAGGAGGTCGGTGAGGGCCGCCTGGACCTTCTCACCCACGGCGCGGGGGACGAGGTTGTAGCCCGAAGCCGCTCGTGCAGCCGCGGGGTCGCTCGAGTAGGCGAGGAGCACGCCGAGCACTGACACGTTGCCGAACATGAGCGGCCGGGGGACGATCACGCCCTGGTCTTCCGTCTCGATGCCGGCCGAGAAGCCGATCATCAGGTGCCGCCCGTTCCGGGCCAGGCAACGGATCGAGACCGGGAAGGTGTCGCCGCCCACGCCATCGAAGACGACGTCGACGCCCCGCCCGTGGGTCGCCTCGTTCACGGCTTGGAGCACGTCGGCCGCGGTGTGGTCCACGGTGACGTCGGCGCCGAGTTCCTTGCACAGGGCGGTCTTCTGTTCGCCGCCGGCCACCGCGATCACGCGTGCGCCGGCCACCGTCGCCAGCTGGACGGCTGCCGATCCGATCCCGCCAGCCGCCGCCTGGACGAGCACGGTCTCGCCGGCCTGCACCCGGCCCCGTTCGTGAAGCCCCAGCCAGGCCAGGTGGAAGGGAAAGAAGAAGGCGGCGGCGTCGGTGCCCGGCAGCGCAGCCGGGGCGTCGAAGGTCATGTCGGCGGTGCAGGCGACGAGCTCGGCGTGGGCCCCGACTGCACCCGCGGCGGTGGCCACGACGCGTCGCCCCTGCCACGACTCCTGGCCCGGCCCGGCCGCCTCGACGACCCCGGTCAGCTCCATACCGAGCGTGTACGGCAACGGCGGGTTGACGGTGCGGTAGCGCCCGTAGCAGCCGTCGACCTCGTTGTAGTTCAGTGCGCTGGCGGTGTTGCGGATCAGCACCTCGCCAGTCCTCGGGATGGGGTCGTCCACGTCGTCCAGCGCGAGCGCTTCCGACGGACGACCGAACCGGTGCACGCGCCACGCTCGCACGCCGCGAACCTACCGGTGGCTGCTGCTCCTCAGCGTGGGCGGCGGCCCGTAGGCCGCGGCTGCTGCTGCAGGCCGCGGAGCGCCCGATGTCAGCCCGTGAACCTGGGCGTGATCGCGAGGCTGGGCGTGACCGCTCCCGCGGGCGTCGCCGCTTGCAGCTGAACATCGCCGGGACTCCGTGGTGCGGCCCGACGAGCTTGATCCTTCGGGCTATCGCGGCTGGGACGTCCCCGACTCGCGAGCGTGGAAACCGCGACTCGCGTGTGGTTCGAGGAGCGTCGAGGTCAGAGCGTCAGGGGCTTGATCGCCGCGACCGCTTGGGGATCCGTCTTCCACACGTCAGACGTGTCGATATAGAGCTCGACCGTGTTTCCATCGGGGTCCCGAAGGTAGAGGCTTTGCGACACGGTGTGATCCATGACGCTGTCGATGGTCGCGCCTGCCGCTTCAAGCTCTTGCTTGACAGCGCGGAGTTCGTCCATCGAATCTCCGACTTTGAACGCGACGTGCGCCAGGCCCGGGCTCGTGGGCTGTGCGTTGGGAGCATCCTTGCCAACCTCCACCACGGCAAAGTCGTGATGGTTGCCCAGTGTGAAGAAGGTCATGAGCGACTCATAGCTGGCCGCGATGGGTAGCCCGAGCAAACCGTTGTAAAAGCCCTCCGATCGCTCACGATCACGGACCTGCAGCACCACGTGGCCGAGCGCCCTGATCTTCATCAGCTACCTCCCCTCCGGGCTGGAAGTCTCGTGGGCCGACCAGGGTTCGGCAAGTGAGGTTGGCGAGCCGGGGTCAACCTCAGTGTCGTCGCGCCCGGGTGCTTCGAGGTCTCGCGTCTACTCCTCGCCTCACCCTCCGCCGTGGGAGCGGCCGAGCACGGCGCCGTTGCGGAGGACCGAGACCGGACCGTCGTCGCTCACCGCGATCACGGTGGCGAGAGGATCGTCGTAGCTGTAGCGGCGGCCGGACGTGTGGCGGGTACCTCCGAGCGCCTCGACGGTCGCTTCGGCCGCGTTGCTCGGCACCAGCCGCACGCCGAGTTGCCGCAGCACCCCCTCGGCGTCGAACACGGCTGCGCCGTCGATCTGGGCGAGGGCATGTCGGAGCGGGGCGAGGTGAGGAGCCCGGCGGATGCGCAAGGGTGGCGGCGTCGGGAGGCGTTCCTCGACCGGGGGACCGGGCTCGGGATCGGGCCGATAGATGAGTAGCGACCCGATCCCTCTCGATCCGAGGTCGTGGACGGCGAACTCCAGCATCGCCTCGAGGACCTCGGGATCGCCGTGTTCCGAGCTGGCGGTGACAGCGTCGATCCAGCTGGACACCGGTGGTTCGTGGTGCCAGGTGAGGCCCTGCCAGCGAAGGACGCCGAACCTCCCGACGACCCGGACGGACCCGGTCGGGTGGCGCTGCACGATCATGGCCTCGAGCACGTCGGCCAGGACGACGAGATCACGCTCCGAGCCGGCGGGCCGGTCGAACACCATCCACTCGTTCGTGCCGTCCGTGCGGCGCAGGAGCCAACTCGAGAGCCCATCGGCGAAGCGTCGAGCGTCCGACAACGGTTGCTGACCCACGGGCCCCCGAGTGATGTCGAGCTGCACGCCGGACGCCCATGTGGTGGGATCCGACTTGGGCTCAAGGATCGTGCCGGTGCTTGCAACGCGCCGCTCGTGGACTCCGGGGCGGATCGCATGATCGACCTCTACGAGCAGTATCTCGCGGAGGCCCTCGTCTCGATCCAGGCGCAGGCCGCTCTCGTCGAGGTCCTCCGCGAGTCGTCGCAGTCGGCCAGACGTCGGATCAGGCATTGAGCCGGACGCTACCGCCCGGTCCAAAAGATGGCGCGGTCCTCCGGCGATGGCGCGTGGGGTGCACCGAGGAGGACTCCTCGCCAACCGAAGTGACCAGCGAGGGCGCGACTAGGGCCCTCGCCGAGCCTCCTCGATCGTGAGCTCTGCGGCCGGATCGGCCCGGAGACGGTCGTCGGGGATCGGCAGCCCGCTGCGGACGGACCGGCCAAACGTTCCCTCGACGAGCCGCGCTTCTGCCCTGCGGATTGCTTCGAGGCGCTCCGAGAGAGAGGCCGCGACCGCGTCGTCGGTCTGCTCGGTGATCAGCGGCTCCGCCGGGTCCGTGATATCTCCGTCCTCGTTGGCCGCCGTTCGGTCGTCCTGTCCTGCCGCGACCGTCGCGTCCAGGAGCTGTTGCACCCGAGCTCGTTCCGTCCGGAGCAGCTCTCGTGCCTCGTCGTCGTCCATCGCTTCCTCCGCGAGTACGCCATCCGAGGGAGCCAAAGCCGGTGTTCGTCTTCTGACTCGCGGTTTGATGGACCGCGGGTCGACGTCACGCAGGACCGCAACCCTTCCCTTCGATGTACGGATGTCCGGGTGTCGCCGGTGACGTTGCCGGGCTAAGCCGGCGAGAGCTTGGCCTTGGCGATGCAGATCGCAAGATGGGCGTCGAGGACCGCCTGGCGGGTGGCCGCTGAGGCGCCGGCGTCGGCCTCGGCCGCCACCTTGGCGCTGTCGCCGGCCTGCTCCAGCTCGACGACGGCCCGCTGCTCGTCCGTGTCCGCGGTCGCCTTCTCGGCCTTCTCCGCGAACTCCTTCACCACGGCGACGAGCACCGGGGAGGCACCGTCGTCGCCTCGGACCACGTCGAGCGCACCGTCGATCTTGAGCCGCACCGCACCCAGCCGCTCGCTCGTGGTCGTCACACGCCCAGGCTACGCCGCGGCGCTGCTGGTCAATCGAGGGCGAGACGCCATCGTCCCGCGACGCCGCCCGCGGGCGCGTCATCGAGCGGGATGGCCCGCCCCGCTTGGGCGGCCGCGGCCCGAGGGCCGGTCCGACGCTCTGGACGTTCGGGCGGCGACGAGCGGTGGTGGGCCGGGGCGGATGGGCGTCGCCTCCGTTGTCCGGCGACGAGTTGAGTAGCGACTACTCAGGCGCCTCGCCCGGGCTCTCTCTACCGTTCGGTTATGGGACTCTTGAGCAAGATCACCGGCGGCGCCGACAAGAAGCTGCTCCAGACCGGACTCCCCGGCCGGGGCATCATCACCGACGTCAAGCTGACGGGGACCACCCTCCAGACCGGGAACGGGCTGGTCCAGCGGACGTGCATCTTCACCATGGAGGTGTCGCTCGACGGCAAGGACCCGTACACGGCGACCTGCAAGCAACGGATCCCCGAGATCGAGATCGCCCAGATCCAGCCCGGAGCCTCGACCGTCGCCGTCCGGGCCAACCCGGACGACCTCACCCAGGTCGCCATCGACTTCAGCGCCGAGCCCCCGACGGTGACGACGCCGGCCGGTCAGGGCAGCCACTCGGCCGCGGAGCTGCTCGCCACCGGCGCACCGGCACGTGCGGTCATCGTCCAGTGGCAGCCGCTGGGCAAGAAGAACCCCGCCGGCGTCGACCTCTACGCGTACGCCCTCACCGTCATGCCAGAGGGGAAGGACCCCTACCAGATCCAGGTCGGCAACCCCACGCCACCCGCGGCCTTGCCGTTCCTCTTTCCCGGCTCGCACGTCCCGGTCAAGATCGGGAGCGACCCGAACGCCGTGGTCATCGACTGGGATCAGGCGGTGGCGGACGAGAAGCCGCAGGGCGGATCGTAAGCATTCGCTAAGCATTCGCGAGGCTGGAGCGACAGGTCAGTCGCGCCACGTCACCGCGTAGGCCTGGGTCAACTCTGGCAAGCCCTTGATCGGGATCGTGCCCCGATCCTCGAATCGGAACTGCTTGCCCATGCAGAGCTCGCGGACGGCGATCGACACGACGATGTCCCCGGCCGGCGCGGCGTCGCACAGCCGCGCCGCCAGCTGAACCGCGGCACCGAACAGGTCGTCGTTGTCGTCGGTGACCGGCTCCCCGGCACTGATGCCGATGCTCACGTGCAGTGGCGTCGGCGCGTGCTCGTTTCGCTCTCGCAGCGCGGCCTGGACCGCGATGGCACATGCGACGGCGGCACTCACCGAAGCGAACGAGGCCATGAGTCCGTCGCCGGTGTGCTTGACCTCTCGGCCGTTGTGCCGCGCCAGCTCGGCACGGACGATCTCGTCGTGCTCGTGCAACAGGGCGACGTGGCCCTCGTCGCCGAGGTCGTGCGTCTGCGCCACCGATCCACAGACGTCGGTGAAGACGATCGTCCGCATCGCTTGTGCGGTGTAGGCCTCGCCGGGAGGGTGGGCGGGTAGCGATCCGAACATCGCGTTCAGCGGAACGTTGGGGTCGACCTCCACGATGAAGTCGGCCATGACGCCGTGCGACTCCCGGTGGACGGCCTCGACGGCGTCCTTGCTGGGTCCCTCGGCGAGGCAGAACACCGACCGGCGATCGGGGTCGAACCAGTAGGTGTGGTAGTGGACGCCGTACTTGTCCTGGGCCTCGAGGTCGAGCTGGTGCGCCGCCGCCAGCTCCTCGGGGGAGATGTCGATGGGAGCGTGGCGGTCCATGAACATCGGCACAGCGAGAGCATAGAGGTGGGCGAGTCCGGCAGCACCCGATCGCCACGGCGCGACGCCCCGGCGGCGCGGCACGCCTCGGAGTCCTGCCGTCGGACGCCACCGGACGTGGTGACCGCGCATCAGCTCGGATCGCGCGGTCGCGGGCGACCCGCGCGCTGCGGACGACGACCAGCTCCAGTGCACGGCCGGGGGGCGCGGTACGGTGCCGGAGTGGACGGCGTCCATGACGTGGGCGGACTCGACGGCTTCGGGCCCGTCGAGCCGGAGCGCGACGAGCCGGTGTTCCACGAGGACTGGGAGCGACGCGTGTTCCGGGCCAACGCCGCGGTCGTGATGGCTGGACTCGCCAACGGCGGGACGTTCCGCCACAGCATCGAGCGCATGGAACCGGCGCACTATCTCGCTTCCCCCTACTACGAGCACTGGCTGACCGGCCTCGCCACCCTGCTCGTGGAGGGTGGCGTCGTCGACGCCGCGGAGCTCGACCGACGAGCCGGGGGCCGGTTCCCTCGCTCGCGGCCGAACCGGGGCGTCGCGCCCGAGGCGGGGCTCGATCGCGCCGAGCCGCGCTACCCGGTGGGAGCACACGTCCGGGTGCGCGAGTGGCACCCGTCCGGGCACACGCGCGCGCCCAGGTACGCCCAGGGAAAGCTCGGCGTGGTGGTGCGACACGACGGCGCCTTCTCGGTGCCCGACGTCGAAGCCCACAGCGACGCGACGCGGACGGAGCCGACCTACTCGGTCCGGTTCACGGCGCGAGAGCTCTGGGGTGAGGGCGGAGGCACGGGCGACGTTGTCCACGTCGACTTGTGGGAGAGCTACCTGGACGCCGGCGAGTGAGCCTCAGCCACGACGCCCACGACCATCACCCGGAGCCGCTGGCGCCGATCGAGGCGCGCGTCGCGGCGATCGAGGCCGTGCTCGAGGAGCGCGGCCTCGTCGACGCCGCTGCGCTCGACGCCGTGATTCGCTACTTCGAGGAGGACCTCAGCCCGCTCAACGGAGCGACAGTCGTCGCGCGGGCCTGGGTCGATCCCGAGTACAAGCAGCGCCTGCTCGAGAACGGCACCGCCGCCGTCGCCGAGCTGGGCTTCGGCGGACCGGAAGGCGATCACATGGTCGTCGTCGAGAACACGCCCGCGGTTCACAACCTCGTCGTGTGCACGCTCTGCTCCTGCTACCCGTGGCCGACGCTCGGACTGCCGCCGACCTGGTACAAGGCCCCCGCCTATCGGTCGAGGGCGGTGCGCGAGCCGCGTGCCCTGCTGGCCGAGATGGGGACCGAGGTCCCGGACGACGTGGAGATCCGGGTCTGGGACTCGAGTGCGGAGGTGCGATACCTCGTCCTTCCTGAACGACCGGCTGGGAGCGAGGCGCTCGACGAGGCCGCGCTCGCCGCCCTCGTGACCAGGGATTCGATGATCGGCGTGCAGCGGCTGTGAGCGACCTGTTCAAGGATCGGGTCGCCTCGATGCGAGGGAGTGCGGCCCTGCCCCGATCGAATGGTGAGCTGCTCTTCGACGCGCTGTGGCAGGGCCGGGCCGTCGCGCTCTCCGTCACGCTGGTGGAGCGGCTCGGCGTCGACTGGGAGGCCTTCCGCCAGCACCTGATCGCAGCGATCGCCGACGATCCGGACCGTCCGTACTACGAGAGCTGGGCGCTGGCGCTGGAGCGGTTCGTCCTCGAACGCGGCCTCGCCGACGAGGCCACGCTCGTGGCGGCGACGCCGACCGAGCGCCCGCCCTGGTAGGGCAGCTCGCCAGATTCGGCGTGGGCGGCGGTTGCTGACCCCGAGATCGTTGCAAGGAGAACGACTCAGGGCCACGAGCGACACCGGTGTCCCGGGCGTCGGCGAACGGCGTCGATTTCGCTCCAACCGGTCGAATCGGTCCCTCGAGGTGGAAACGGGGCACGCGACCGCGGCCGTCGCTTCGCACTATTCCGGGGAAAGTTCTCTGCTGCCTTCGACTCGACCGTCGGCCGGGGAGGACGATGGGTGGACGCGAGAACGTCCGACGGCGACGACGTCGGGCGTCAACGAGAGGAGGTCTCATGGCCGAGAGCGAGAAGCGTGACATGGCTCCGGCGCCGCGAGACTGGCTGAGCCGCTGGTTCGACGAATGGCAATCCCCGCGCTGGTTCCCCGAGCTCTGGCGCAATCGGCTCATGGAAGGCGCCGACCCGATACGAGTCGAGGAGTTCCAGGACGGCAACACGCTCGTCGTTCGAGCCGAGATGGCCGGCCTGGATCCGGACAAGGATGTGGAGATCAGCGTCGCCGATCAGACGCTGCGCATCCACGCGGAGCGACACCAGGAGTCGAGGGTCGAGGACAAGGGCCGCTACCGCAGCGAGTTCCGCTATGGGAGCTTCGCCCGCTCCGTCCCGCTCCCGCCTGGAGCCACTGACCAAGACATCAAGGCGACCTACCGTGACGGGATCCTCGAGATCCGCATCCCGATCGATCGAGGGAAGGCCGAGTCTCGCAAGGTCCCCGTCCAGCGCACATGAGTTGACCGGAGGCTGACCGCTCCGAGCCGGGACCCGCGGCGTTCCCAACCGGGCGCCGCGGGTTCCGCGTTCACCACGCGCCGAAGATCGGATCGGCCCCCGCCCGTTTCAAGGCTGGTTGACAGGAGAACACGGAGGCGGGATGCCCACCCTGCGGATCGAGCACCGAGTCGCTGACTTCGACGGCTGGAAGGAGGCGTTCGATCGTGACCCCGCCGGCAGGGAGCAGTCCGGCGTCCGTCGCTACTGGATCTCGCGAGCAATCGACGAGCCGAACTACGTCATGATCGATCTCGAGTTCGACAGCGCGAGCGAGGCGGAGGGTCTCCTGGCCGCCATGCGCGACGTCTGGCGCGTGGTTGAACCGGCGGGCCTCGTAGCAGGTCCCCAAGCGCGGATTGTCGAGACCATCGAAGTGAAGGAGTACTGACGGGACACGGCCGCGCTCATCGATGCCAACCCGTCGCGGTGACATCACCGACAAACACGCTGACGACCACAACCGTTCCGCCACTCAGCTGGGGCGTGGCCTCGAGGCGTCGGCCCGACGAAGTCGCGTCCTAGGAGACCTCGCGCGTCTTTGGCAGCCCGAGGTCCGACTGTTCGCGCCGACCGGGCTTCAGCTGAGGGCGTGGCGGCTGGGCTCCGACTCGGCTCGGGGCGGCACTGGGGGCCTCGACGGGCGGTGTGGTGTCCTTCCGGAAATGCCAGTCGCAGGCCTGGCCGCCGTACCCGTCACACCAGGGGCAGTGGAGCATCCACCAGTCGTCCAGCGCGCGGTTCCACCCCCGATGATTGACCAGCCGACGCAGCCACCAGGGGTACCTGGTCACGTGCCGGGCTGGACCGAATTCGGGCGAATGGACGTCCGACGCATCCCGCCGGATGCCCGGGCGGGCTCTGCGTGGCCCTGCGTTCAAGGTCCTCCCCCAGATCAGACCCCGCCGGAGAGTCGCGCCGTTTACGCCCGAAACCGCGGATCCCTCTGGGCCACCCACCACTCAGAGTAGCAAGCCGGCCACAGAATGCAACATAGCCCCGGCGATCGGAGGAGGCCGGTGCGGCCCAAACGGCTCAGGACCGGGGACAAGGACCGAAGTCCAGGCATCGCAGCGAGGCGACGGGCGATCGTGGAGACCCGCGAGTCGAGGGCGCTGGTCAGGCCGCACCCTGGGCGAAGCACGGATAGCCGGGAGCGGCGCCGGCCCTCGAGTCCTTCAGCGCTGCCCGGCCAGGAGTGGCGCGCCGTGATCAGCCGTTCGAGGATCCGCCGTTGGGAATGCCGGCCGGCGGGATCGCCGGTACTGCCCATTCCCGGATGCCTGAGGGCGAACCGCGACCGGCGGCTCAGCTCGCGTGTCCCGATCGTCTGCCCCCCACGGCATCAGATGGACCTTCTACTCGCGCAGGCTGCTGGTCGGAAGAGCACGCGCTCCATGACCAACCTCGTGCAACCGTCGCGGCTCGACCGTCCTCTCACGACCGCTTGCGGTTATGACCATCGTGCGTCACCACAGTGATGGATGCAGATCTAGAAGGACGCGCTCGAGTGGCTGGCTCTTCGCTCGGCGGCGAGACAGGTGTGCGCGACGCGGCGCTGCAGGGTGAGGTCGGGCCGAACGCTCGATCACTGAGGGAGTCGGTGGGAGCGAGTTGGGGAACGGCGTCACGAAGTGAGGGCCGTAGGTCTGGCCGCTCAACGGCGGTGGCGTCGTGAAGGGCGACAGGTTGGTGCTGTACACGACGGTCGGTGTCGCGGTGCCGGGGACGGTCTGGGTGTAGGCGTTGTAGGCGATGAGCCCCGTCGCCGTCGTCGTGGCGACCTGGCTGTAATAGGTCCAGGGCCCTTCGGGGGCCGGCGCGGTGAACACGCTGACGTCGTCGGTCACGGCGTTGGCGAGCTTCGCGGTGGCGAGGTAGCCGGTCCCGGACCGGCGTACCCACGGCTGGGCCCGCGGTCCTTCCCCGGGCGCGGGAATCAGGTGTGGCATGTTCGTCCACCGC
The DNA here is from genome assembly GCA_035948415.1 of Acidimicrobiia bacterium. Taxonomy (NCBI): domain Bacteria; kingdom Bacillati; phylum Actinomycetota; class Acidimicrobiia; species Acidimicrobiia bacterium. Next base: position 52,319 of record DASZJD010000023.1, read on the forward strand.
ATCGGTACGGACTCGGCCTGGTTGGGGACCCAGGTCGCCCCGGTGCCGGGGTCGCCCCAGAACTGCCAGGCGCCGGGAACCAGGATCTGGCCCACGGGGGCGCGGGCCACGAAGACGTCGCCCCGGTTCTCTTCGTAGAGGTAGACGGTGCCGTCGGTGTCGACGAAGGAAGTCGAGCCGTACAGCGCCGACGGCCCGGTCGGGAAGGGGAGGGGTTGCACGCCTTCGAGGACGAGGCCCGGCAGGGAGAACGTCGCCACCTGCACGTCGAGGAGCACGTAGTCCAGCGGCCCGCGACCGGTGCGCCGCACGTGGGTGCAAAACACCCGAAGGACACCGTCCTCGACGACGCCCGACGCCGGCCAGTACGCCTCCCCCGGGGCCCCGGGGATCAGGCTCCCCGGCGCTGAGGGCTGAGCGCCCTCGAGGGGAGTGAGGCAGGCGCCGCTCTGCACGACGAAGCTGTTGTCGAGGAGCCGGCTGTTGGGGTCGATGGTCCCGTCGCCTCGCAGCGTCCCGACATACGTGTCCCCGAACAGCCAGACCGTTCGCCCGTCGGGCAGCGGCACCGCGACCGCGGTGTCGGCTGAGAGCCACGAAGTGGTGTGTCGAAGCTGGTCGAAGGCGGCGGCGTACGCCGCCGGGGAGCTCGGGACCGTGGACGCGCATGAGCTGGTTGCCTTCGGAGCGCTCGGCGGCGCCGCTCCGAGGGCGGCGGCCGCGAGCAGCGCGACCATCAGGATCAGGGCGACACGGGATCGGACGCGGCGTCGGTCGCGGTCGCCGATCACGGACCGGTCACTCCGCCAGCTCGGCCCGCGCCCCGTCGGCGCGGACCCGAGCGTCGCGATCGGCTCCGGTCTCGGCCGAAGGGGGGACGTGCCTCTCGGAGTCGATCGCTGAGACCTCACGATCCGAACGGAGGGTTCGGGCCGCTGTCACCACACCGGGTGGCGGCCCACGAGACGGGCGATCGTGCGGTGCTTCCCACATCCTCTCAGGCCCAAACCGTCATCGACCGCGGCGCGACCTGAGCCCACCGGCACCGTGGCGCGGACTCGCGATCCCGCCGACCGCGAGTCGTGCCGACGGGCGCCGGTCGTCAGCTCAGGCCGGGGGAGCGCCGAACAGCGCCTGGAGCTTCGTGAGCACGTCTTGCTCCTGCGGCGTGACGGACTTCGCCGCCGCCGCGACGGCCTGCGCGATGTCCAGGAACCACGCTCGGACCTCCGCCGACTCCTCGGCCGAGAGCTTCCCGAGAGCGGAAGCGGCAGGCTCGAGGTCGGCGAGGGCCGACGTGACGACCTCCTGCGGCTGTCGCCCCAAGTGCGCCTTGACGTCGTGACGCGCCTCTCGACTCTCGGCCGCTCGGGCGATCTGGGCGATCAGGTCGTCGGCCGGCCCACGCTCGGTCGGGCGGGCGGTGGCCCGGGCACTCGCCGCCGTCTCCTTCAGGACCGAGATTGGACCGTGCTCACCGACCGCCACCAAGGCCAGAGTGATGCGGAGCGGCGCCTCGGTGAGCGCCGCCCATTCGTCGTCCGTAAACGCCGACCGATCGGTCACGACTGCCTCCTCGGGGTGATCCTTCGCCAGTCTGGCCGACCTGACGTCCAGAGCTACAGCCGTGGAACGGCCGCGAGCGGCGTATCGATGGGGCAGCCAGCCTCCCCCAGCGAGAAGTCCCCGCGAGCGTCACGGGGGCGAGCCCTCTACATTCCCGGCTGTGCCGCACGTCGGAGACCTGGCTGGCGGTGTGGCGGTGGTGACCGGCGCGGGCTCGGGCCTCGGAGCCGCCATGGCCAGGAAGTTCGCGGGGGCCGCGATGGCCGTCGCCGCCCTCGACATCGACGAGGCCCGGGCCGAGGCCACCGCCACTGCGCTGGCCCACGAGCTGGGAGTGGCGACCACGTCGGTGCGCACCGACGTCGGCGACGCCAGGTCCGTGGCCGTCGCCGCCGAGCACGTCGCGTCGACCCTCGGCGGGTGCAACCTGGTCTGCGCCAACGTGGGCGTCCAGCAGTTCGGTGCCATCGATCGCCTGACCGAGGACGACTGGACCTGGGTCCTCAACGTCAACGTCATGGGGACGGTCCGCACGGTCCGAGCGTTTCTCCCCCTCCTCCGCCAGCGTGCCGGCTGGCGCCACATCGTCCTGACCTCGTCCGCCGGTGCCCTCGTGCCGAGCGTGCGGCTGGGCGCCTACCAGGCCACGAAGTTCGCGGTCATGGGCTTCGGCGAGACCCTCCGCCTGGAGCTGGCCGACGAAGGGATCGGCGTGACCCTGCTCTTCCCCGCCGCGATGACGACCCGACATCTCGAGAGCAGCGCGCGCGCCCGCCCCGCCGACCTCGGCGAGTCGGTGACGCTGCCCGACGACATCGAGGCGATGATGGCGAGCCTCCCGATGAGCGACCGCGATCTCGTCACCGCGGACCACGCCGTCCGCCACCTGCTCGACGAGCTCCTGGCCAACCAGCCCTACGTGCTGACCCACGGCTCGTACCGGCCCGAGTACCAGAAGCGGCGCGACGCCATCGACGCCGCCTTCGACCGGCTCGACCGACTCGACCGCGCCTGAGCGCCCCGGGTGGCGGCTCAGCCGCCGTCGAGCACGACCAGCTCCCCCGAGAGGTAGGCCGATGCTTCGCTGGCGAGAAAGAGCGCGGTGCCGACGATCTCGTCGGCTGATGCGATCCGACGGAGACCGACGTTGGCGGCCAGGTCTTCCTGCACCTCGAGCGATTTCCCGTGGTGGAAGCTGTCGGTATGGAAGGTGCCGCAGACGATCGCGTTCACCCGGATTCCTCGCGGCCCGTACTCGGCGGCGGCCGCCTTCGTGAGGGCGTTCAGCCCCGCCTTCGCCGCCGCGTAGACGACGGTCGACGGCACGGCATGCAGCGAGGCGGTCGAGCTGATGTTGATGACGGTCCCACCCTCGGTCATGTGCTCAGCGGCGAGGGCGGTGAGTCGGAGCGGGCCCTTCAGGTTGACGGCGACGGTCTTGTCGAAGAGCTCGGCCGTCACCTCGCGCAACGAGGGTGGAACCGGAGCGATGCCGGCGTTGTTGACCAGCACGTCGATGCGGCCGAACCGTCGGAGCGCCGCCTGGACGGCCGCCTCGGCGTCGGCGGGGTCGGTGACGTCGAGCTTGACGGCCAGGAGGTCGTCGTCCTGGCCCAGGGCCGCTGTGACGGTGCCGGTGTTGCGCCCGGTGGCGACCACAGCGTGACCGGCCGTGAGTGCGGCCTTGGCGATGTCGGCGCCCATGCCGCGGCCGGCGCCGGTGATGAGCCAAACCTTCTTGTCAGTCATGTCAGTGCAGGTCCTTCTGGTTGATGTGCCGCACGCCGCGTCTTTCGCAGGCATTGTCTACGGAACCAGCCGGCGCGGTGAGGTGGCAGACCCTGATGAGAGGGTCACTAGCAGGGACCCCCAGCGATGCGGGACCTCTCGTACAGTGGCAGACATGGCAGGCAAGAGCGACGCGGGCGACATCCGCGGCGACGTCCGCGGCCAGATCCGGGCGTTCCTGAGCACGCGCCGGGCCAGGATCAGCCCCGGGCAGGCCGGGCTGCCCGTCTATCGCGGCGAGCACCGACGGGTATCGGGCCTGCGCCGCGAGGAGGTCGCCGTCCTCGCCGGGATCTCAACCGAGTACTACACCCGGTTCGAGCGCGGCAACGCCACCGGCGTCTCTGAGAGCGTCATCGACGGCATCGCGCACGCGCTGCAGCTCGATGACGCTGAGCGGACGCACCTGCTCGACCTGATCCGGACCGCCGGCCGTACCAGCCGGCCGCGCCGAAGGCCTGCCCCGCAACACGTCCGGCCCGCGGTCCAGCGGGTCATCGACTCGATGACCGGCACGCCCGCGCTCGTGCTTAACGGCCGGCTGGACATCCTGACCGCCAACGCCCTGGGGTACGCGCTCTACTCACCGGTCTACGCCGACCCGGTCCGGCCGGCCAACAACGCCCGGTTCCTCTTCCTCGACCCGCACGCCACCGAGTTCTTCCGCGACTGGGACAAGGTCGCCAGCGACACCGTCGCCATGCTGCGTGCCGAGGCCGGCCGCGATCCCTACGACCGCGGGCTGTCGGACCTGATCGGGGAGCTGTCCACCCGCAGCGACCAGTTCCGGGTCCGGTGGGCCGCCCACAACGTCCGGATCCACACCACCGGCGTCAAGCTCATCCGCCACCCGGTCGTCGGGGACCTCGATCTCCCGTTCGAGTCCTTCCCGATCCCCGCCGAACCGAGCCAGAGCCTGCTCACCTACACCACCGAGCCCGGTTCCCCCTCGCACGACGCACTGAGCCTGCTCGCCAGCTGGGCCACCAGCCCCGCGCACGACAGCCAGGCCAGCCCGCACGACAACGAC
>DASZJD010000024.1 GCA_035948415.1 Acidimicrobiia bacterium
CGGGTAGTTGACCTCTCCGGGTCCTCGCTGCAGCGGTCCGATCGGTGTGACCCCGCGGGCGAAGATCGGAAAGTCACCGAGCCGCAGAATGGCCGGAAGGTCTCGGATCAGCCCGTCCACGACGAAGCCGACGACTCCCCGGTGCCGGGCCTTCATGCTGATCGTGTCGCCCAAGACGGCGGTCATCGTGGACGAGCTCGCGTCGACGACAATCACGTCTCCAGGGCGCGCGATGTCGAGTGCCTTGTGGACCATCAAGTTGTCGCCTGGGAACACCTTCACCGTGCAGGCCGGACCGACGATGCGCAGGTCGGGAGCGGTCATGGCCCGGATGTCGGAGTTCATCGTGTAGAGGCGGTTCTGCAGGTCGGAGACCTCCGGCGACTCGAAGGCCTGCAGGCCGGCCACGACCTCGGGATCGGTCTTGCCGTCGTAGTACCGAAGCCGAAACCCGGGACCTGGATACAGCTTCGTGTGCCCTGGTTTGGCGCCGGGAGGGCTGGCTGACGGCTCGCTCATGGGTGCCCCTCTCGTCGTCGATCCGGCATCCTCAACCCGGCACCTACGCTCGGCGTCTCAGGCCAGCACCTTGAGGACGCAACGGCGGGCCTCCGTTCGCCCGCTGCATCAGCACCCGGCGGAGCAGGTCGCGGCGGCGGGTCGCCCGCCTCTCGGGCCGACGAGAGGGGTGGGCCACCGCTGCCGGTCGGCCACGTGGAGATCGTCAGCGCGCACTCAGCATAGAGGCCCCCGGAACGGGCAACGGGGCGGGCCCCGCCTCGGCGCGGCCTTCGTGGGCCCGATCATGACGTGCTCGGGCCCGCCAGACGGCCCGGGGCGGCGCTCGGTTCCGTGGTGGGGCCCGGTGGGAGACCTCGGTCCTCGGGCCCCGAGGATCACCCGCAGGGGCGGGCCCGGTGGTTCGCTGCCGCCCGCCGAAAAAAGTTGCGAGCTCAACGATCAGGGAGGAAGCGCGGGGCGGGGCCAGCCGACGCCCCCGCCCGCCGGGAGGCGGGGCCGCGAGCGGCGCCCCGCCGGAACCCCCACCTGATCGTCACCCACGTCTAGGATCTCCCCGTTTAGCCGGATGCCGGTGATTTGGGTCTGCGGGAAAGGGAGCTGCATGCGGATGTGGACGCGCCGGGACGATCCTGGCCAGGCGAACGCAACCGACCGCCCGGCCCCTCGACGTGCGCGCGCGGCCAGCACGCGCTCCGCGGCCGTGCGGCGCGTCCGGACGCTGCTGGTGGGCGTCGTCGCGGCCGCGGCGCTGGCAACTCCTGGCTGGCTGACCGCGAGCCTGCAGGACGCGGGCGCCGCGCCGGGCATCGCCCTCGTCCAGCAGTCGGCCGCGGCGACGACGCTCGGAGCGACCGAAACGGTCACGCTCTCGAGCGCCCCGGGCGCTGGCCACATGCTGGTCTTGGTCTGGACCAACGAGGCCGACCTCGTCACCGTCACCTCCGTCTCGGGTGGAGGCGTCACCTGGGTGAAGGCCAACCAGCAGAACGACAACGCCAACACCGGCGACAACGAGGTCTGGTACGGGCTGAACTCCTCGGGCGCCGGCACCGCCATCACGATCAACCTGTCGGGCCCCGCCACGTCGCTCTACTCCACCGCGGTGCTCGAGTTCTCGGGCGTTCCGACGGCCGAGCCCGGCGTGCTGGACGGCAAGCCCGCCGGCACGACGGGCAACGGGACCACCGCGGTGGCACCGTCGATCACCCCCGCGGTCGGCAACGAGCTCTTCGTCGGCCTCATCTCGACGAGCCAGGCGCGAACCGGGAGTCCCCCCGGCGGCGGGTTCACCGCGATCCCGCTGGCGGGTCCCTCGACCCACAATCAGGCCGGCTTCCTGATCGCGACTGACCCCGCCGCGCACCAGATGTCCCAGACCACGGTCTCGGGGTTGTTCGCGGGAACCGCGGCGAGCTTCGAGCCGGCGGCGGCACCGGCACCGCCGGCATCTGCGCCCGCGACGGTCGTGGTGACCCCACGGTTCACCGGCTGACCTGAATCGGCCCGCCGCGGCCGGGTGATCACCGGCCGGGCCCGGCGGGAGGGCCGGCGGCTCAGACGATGCTCGCGGCGCTCCGCACCACCTTGCGGCCGCTCACGAGGTCGCCGATCGACGTCGCCCGGTATCCCCGGTCGTCCAGCCCGTCCAGCAGGACCTCCACCATCCGGGCTCGATCGAAGGTCGGTGGTGAGACCTTCCGCTTCGGCGGCTCCCAGCCGTCGTGGAGCAGGACGACCGCTCCCGGTCGCACGGCCGGCACGATGAGCTGCGCCGCCCGCTCCGCCGGCTGCTCCAGCCAGTCGTCGCCGACGGTGCTCCACATCACGACGTCCAGTCCCGCGGCGCGCACCATCGCGTAGCTGCGGATCCGTTGCTCGCCGTAGGGGGGGCGGAACCACCGAACCGGTGCTCCGACGATCTCCTCGAGGCGTCGTCGGCCGTCACGCGTGCGTCGAAGGACCGCGCGCGCCGACAACGTCGTCAGGTTGGTGTGATCGACGCCGTGCAGGCCGACCTCGTGCCCCTCCGCGATCACGCGCCGGGCCAGGGCCGGAGCGGCCTCGGCATTGGCACAGAGGAAGAAGAACGTGGCGCGAGTTCCGCGCGCCGAGAGCACCTCCAGGATCGGCGCGGTCCAGCTCCGATCCGGTCCGTCATCAAAGGTGATCGCCACCAAGGGTTCGTCGGTCCTGGCTCCGACGACGCAGCCGCCAGGCGCCAGCACCCGTTCGACCGGCGGACGCAGACGGCGTTTCGCGCGCCGCCACAGCGGGACGGGAGCCGGGGCCGAATCGACGTCTTGCTGTTCCAGCATCTCGTCCGCCGTCCCAGAGGACTCCACCGCGGCCTTCCGCGCCACCACGAAGGCTAGCGGCTGGTTCGCGCGCGCCATGCACACCCGAGCCTTGACCGTTGTCAGGGTCGCAGCAATAGTGCCGAAGCATGGGTGCCCGAGTCGCGGTTGTCATCCCCACCTTCAATCGTCCCCACGAGCTCGGGCAAGCGGTGCGGTCGGTCCTCAGTCAGGTGGACGTCGAGCTCGACGTCGTCGTGGTTGATGACGGCGACTCGAGAGGAGAGCTCGGTGGCGTCCTCGCGGACGACCGAGTCCGGGTGGTGGTGACGCCGCGCCCTGGCTCCGGCGAGGCGGCCGCCCGAAACGCCGGCCTCGAATCCGTCACCGCACCGTGGATCGCGTTCTGCGACGATGACGACCTCTGGCACCCCCGCAAGCTTGTGACCCAGCTCGCCGCCGCTGACGGCGTCGGCTGGATGGCCTGTGGGAACGCCTCCTTCTGGGTGACCCGGGCCGGGCGACCCGTCGTCTGCGCGGTGAGCCCGTCCGTGTCCGCGGACGAGATCCTGGCCCAGCTGCGCCGGCGGGGGGGCATCCCCGGAGGCGCCTCCGGGGTGATGGCCCGTACCGACCTCGTCCGCGACGCGGGCGGTTATCGGGACCTCTCGATCGGCGCAGATTGGGATCTCTGGCTCCGGTTGGCGGACCGCGCACCCGTCGGGGTCGTCCCGGAGCGGGTCGTCGCGGTTCGTCTCCACCCCCGGTCGGTGACGGCCGACGCGCGCCGGCTCCGACGGGGCATGGACGACGTCGCCGCACTGCACACCGGCTCCGACGGATCTCTGCAGGTCGTCCCCGATGTCGAGAGCCACTTTCGCTGGTACGCGCAAGCGGCCAGCCGCGCCGGGCAGGGCCGGCTCGCGATGTCGTTCCAGTCCGACGTGGCGAAGCACTCGGGGCGGGCGCGGGATTGGCTGCTCGCCGTGGCCATGCTCG
>DASZJD010000025.1 GCA_035948415.1 Acidimicrobiia bacterium
GGCAAACCCTGACTGACCGACAGGGCCGAGCCTTCGTCAATCAGGGACAGTGCATCGCATTCGTCGAACGCCAACAACACACAACCTCCGCCCAGGCTGGGGAACGAAGCGGTGGGCATCAGTCCTCTCGATAACAGCACGGCACACGGGACCTTTTGACTCACGCTCGCCTTCTCGGCACGGTCTTTGAGCGCCCCGCGTGCTGGCACGCCGGGACGCCCACAAACCGATCGGTCGTCTAACCGTCCATCTAAGAGACTGCGCGGTACGCGGCGCGATCAAGTGGAAGAGCGGGCTGGCGCCGCCAGAGCCAACTGGGTATGACCTGGGGTTTCGCGATTGGCGGAAACGGGCTGAGACTGGTCGACGGCCTTGAGGGGCTCGTGCCCGCAATGGCGTGGGGGTTCAAGTCCCCCCTCAGACACCGGCTGACGTGCGCAACTTCGTCCCCACGCGCTGCGAACGCATTACATGGGCGCGTCCACGGAACGTCTACCAGGGACGCAGCAGCGTCGCGGTCCGCGGAATCAGTGTTGCTGCGAGTGTGAACGAGAGCGCTGAGCGGGTCCAGTCTTATCCCATCCGGCTGGTGAACTGGTCCATGTCGAAATAGTCGCGCCAGGCGTTGATCTTGCCGTCACTGACCTCGAAGGTCCCCATGACCGGCAGCTCGAACGATTTGTCCGGGAGCCTGAAGACGTCCACCCGCTCGGTCATCACGACTGGACCATCGGCTGCGATGTTGACGACGCGGAACTCGATGCCCTCGATGCCTGGCGGGCCAGGGCGGATGAACGAGGCGATCGTGTTAGCGATGGCCTCCCTGCCGGTGACCGGCGCAAGCGGGATGTTGTGGTAAACGGCGTCGTCGGTGAAAAACGCTGCCAGCTCCTCGGCCCCGATATTTTCGGACCATGCCGCGCAGAACCTGCGCACCACCTCGATCGGGCTCTCCATCGGGCTTCTCCTGCGGTCGATCTTCGGCGAAGTTAGCAATACCTTCCGATCTTCGCCCGGTGACCGACGACGGTCACCCTTTCCGGCACCGCGCTGAATGACCTCAGGGAAGCGGCCGCGAACACTGGTAATCATGAGATGGCGGGCGATGAACTCGAGTACACGCTCCTCAACGCAGGACCATTTTGTTCCTCCGTTCTGTAGATGAGGCCGGGCTCGAGTCATCCGTCTCCGATACGTTGTTGCAGAAGCGGCGCGCGAGCGCCGAGTGACCCCCGCTCGCGGGTAGGCCAGGCGGCAGCCTGTACTACGCACCCGGCGCAGGAGCCGCTGATGCCTGATCTCTCGTCGCTGCTTGAACTTGAAGTGCTCGACCGCGATCTTTTCCGGGCGACGAACGAGCCCGATGCGAGCAAACGACGGTCGCTATATGGCGGGCAGGTCGCCGGCCAGGCGCTCCGCGCCGCTGGAATGACGGTGCCGGCAGAGCGGGTGCCGCATTCGCTGCACGGCTACTTCCTGCGCCCCGGGCTCGTCGATCGTCCGGTCATCCTCCAGGTGGACCGCGACCGCGACGGCGGATCGTTCTCGGCCCGCCACGTCCGTGCGTTGCAGGACGGTGAGGTGATCTTCTCGATGATCGCCTCCTTCCAGGCGCCCGAGCCCGGCGTGACGTACGACGCGGTACCGACGCGCGGCGGTGGGGAGCCCGAGGCGCTCAAGAGCCGCGCCTCCGCGCTCTTGATCGATGTCCGCGAGGTGACGCCGACCCGGATCGGCCACGGGCAGCTCCGACACTCCGATCGGCTGTGGGTCCGCGCCGCGGCAAGGCTGTCCGACGATCCCCTGGCGCACGCGTGCGCGCTCGCCTATGTGTCGGACCTCGGGTCCGGCTTCGGGCAAGTCGAGGTCGAGGGCCTCGCCGCGGGTGGGCCGAGCATCGATCACAGCGTGTGGTTCCACGAGCCGGTCCACGCCGACGAGTGGATGCTGCTCGAGCTGTGGCCGCTCAAGGCCGGCAACGCGCGGGGCGTGTATCAAGGGTCGCTCCGCAGTCGGAGCGGCGCGCTCGGCGCGGTGTTCGCGCAGGAGATGCTGCTGCGTCACGGGCTGCTCCCACCCGAGATGCTGGAGCGGATGGCCGAATACCTGGGGGTGACGCCGTCCGAGTGACCCGATCGGGGCTCGGAACGATCGCGTGAGCGGCGTAAGCCCCGGTGGCAGGCGTCAAGTGAGACGAGGAACGCCGCGGGGCCATCATTACGGCTCAAAGTTGCGCTGTCTTCTGAAGATGCCCGACCGGATCCCGTTATCACGTGGTTCATATTTCGGATCGTGGTGTGCCTTCATCTGATCTCTGACTGAGTTGACGTACCAGTCTTCAGCATCCCGCTTATACAGTTGGCTGTACGCAATCTCGACACCGATATCGAGGTTTTTGACTGGGTTCCAGCCCTTGTACATCAGCCCAGCACCGACGCCCGCGACGAGTCCACCGGCACCGACCTCTACCCAGTTGGGGCCGCCGGACGAACTGGATGCCGACGTCGACACTGGTGTTGGCGTCACCGGCGCGACCGTGGTCTGCGGCGGAGCGGGCGTGGTGGTCGGCACCGTTCCGGCGCCGGCGCCGGGCGGAATGAACGGCCCGCCGTTGTCCGAGCCGGGCTGGACCTGATTGTTGGGGCGGCGGACGCTGGGTCCCTGAGCCGCTGGCGGCCCGCCCGGAGAGCCTGGTAGCGGTTGCGTGCTCGGTGTCGACGGGCAGCCCTGGCCGGTCGTCGGGTCGCAGGCGTTGGCGACATCACCGGTCGACCACAAGGCAACGCCAAAGCCAAAGGCCACCAGGGCACCCAGGGCGTACCAGACGCCCCTCCGTGCTCCCATGCGCCCACCCCCATCCCCTGTGGCGGCGCGCCCGTACCCCGAGTCTCACAGCCGCCAGATGCTGGGACAAGACGCGGCGCAAATCGGAGGCTCTGCAACAACGCCCCGGGCCCGTCACGCGTCCGCGTGATACCCGGGTCGGTGGAGGCCGGCGAGCTGAGAACCCGGGCGCTCCTTGAGGCCGACGAGCTTGGCCCCGAGCCGATCGGCAGCGACCGGGACCTTTGGCTCGAGAACGCCGCGGCGCCATCGTTCTCCTATCCGGGATCGATGGCTTCCGTCGGTGAGCTGATCGACCGCGACCTGGCTCGGGATGTGTCCAAGGCTGCGCGCCGCAACCTCGAGACGCGAGCGGGCAATCGACGCTACCTAGTTCGCGCCCTGCTTCGGGCGGCAAGAGCGATCGTTGACTTTCTTGGCACGCAAGGCATGTACCCCGGCATACTTTGAGCCCGTGCTTCAACACAGCGAGAGGACGACCTCACGATGATCCGTTTCAGCGTCTTCTACCCGTCGACCGAGGGTGCAACCTTCGACCACGACTACTACCGCAACAAGCACGTACCGCTCGCTGTGAAGACATGGGGCCTTGCCGGCGCAGAAATCGACAAGGGCGTCGACGGTCCCTACGTCGCCGCGGTGCACTTCAAGTTCGCGTCGCCAGAGGCCCTACGCGCGGCGATGGGCGCTGAGGGCACGGGCGACATACTGGCCGACGTCGCGAACTACACCTCGATAGCGCCGGTGATACAGACCAGCGAGATCGTGGACTGAACCTGCATCGGCGTAATCGCCGACCTATCTGCCGATCTCGCGCACGTCGCTGCAATCTGGACCCGGGCAGAACGTACGCGCGCAACGCGCGCTGGACACGCGGCTGCGGTGCCCCCGTAGTGCCGTTAGGGGACATCGCAGGGTTGCCTGACGCGCCCCTAGTTGCGGTCGTGCTCCATGCCTCCAGGTACAACCTGCCAGTGCTGACCGTCCCAACGGTGCACATGCCCGCCATCCGGCCCGGTTCGATTGCAGTGCCGAGTCTCGCCCTCACGAGCCGGACTTGCTTCGAACGTGGCGTGGCACCCCTCGCTGAGACAAGACTGGCGCTCCACGGAACCGAGCCTACGACTACGTGGTGCCCTTTGACGCCGAGCCGGCACCGCTTGTGGAGTCGTCCGCGGTGCCTGCCGTGCCAAACCGGTCCGCCTGTCCATAACCTCCCGCTTAACTCGCAGCGCGGTCCGATTTTGGCGTGGGCCGACATCGACGCCTGGGGCCGCCGCACCGTGAGGTCTGAGGCTTTCGTTTCGAGCGACCCGGAAGAGGGAAGTCTCCAAGGGCCGCGAGGCGCCTAAACGAGGGCAGGGAAGTTGGACCCCGAGCCCGGAGTCCATCCGTCTGGCCTTTCGCCGCCTCGCCGACGCGCCGCCGCACAAACCCCGCCTTGCGGCGGCGCGCCGCCGCTGTTGTAACCGCGACCCGGGGGCGGTTTAACAACACCGTCGATCGTGATCAACTGCGTCGTGGAGGCCTGGTCGAAGGTCGCTCATCTGAGCGCAGCGCATCTCGTTGCGGGGATTTGTGCGCGGGCCCTCAGTCTTCGACAACGTGCTGCTGCCGGTCGGAGGCTCCGCCACCTAGCGACGCTGCCCGAAGAGAGCGGAGTAGGCCCGGCCGCCTCGACTTCGGGAACGAGCGTTCGCCCGAGCCCGGATCACGGGATCCGAGACGAGAACCGCTCAGCGCCCGACGACATCGAGGCTTCAGATTCGGGTGATCGATGCTCGCCAGGCGATAGCACCGTTGGGATCGATCGTGATGTCGATCTTGGCGTCCTCGATCGAGTCCACCCGCCAACCGTCCGTAAAGCTTGCCTCGATCTCGTCCTTGCTGACCCGCCTCGGTCCCCAGTCGCCGGGCTGGCGGTCGCTGAAGCACAGCATGTGGTAGTGGCCGCCCATCGGGGTGACGGTCCGGAGATTCTCCACGAAACGGGGCCGGTCTTCGTCCTCGAAGATGTGGAACAAACCGCAGTCGAGCACGGTGTCGAACTGCTCGCCGAGCGAGGACAGCTCAAGCGCGTTCCAAACCAGGAACCGTGCGTCCGAGCCCCGTTCTCGCGCTTTGCGCTCGGCGATCGCGATCGCCGCCGTTGAGAGGTCGATGCCGACGGCGTCGAGGCCGATGTCGGCTGCCATGAGCGTGTGCTCGCCCGTTCCGCAGCCGACGTCGAGGACGCGACCACGCACGACACCGGTTCGGGCGAGCTCGAGAAACGCCGGCTGAGGCCGGCCAATATCCCACGGCGGCGTGCCCGCGTAGAGCTCCTCGAAGTCGTGCGGCTGCCTCGCCCGCACAGGCCGCGGTAAGCCGTCAGGGCGTCGCTGATCGCTCACGCCCCTCGTGTTACCACCGATCGGGGACCGTCACGGGTGACCGACCGTCGGCAGACTGCGGTCCTTGACCGTTGCTAGCGTCGAACCCCAGATTGCCAAATCGCAGGGCACTACGCCGGTCACCCGCGGATACGTTGCTGCCATGAAGGTTCTCGTCGTGTCTACGCCGGGCTTGGGGCATCTGAAGCCGCTCGTCCCGCTGGTCAGAGCGTTTCTCGCGCGTGGCGATCAGGTCGTCGTGGCCAGCGGTGTCGATCTGAAGCCGACAGTCGAGGCAATCGGAGCCGAGTTGTTCGCCGTCGGCCACGGTGAGGACGCGTGGATGGACCAGCTCCGTCAGCGCACCCGAGGTGTCCCTGGGGATGGGATCGCTCCTGAGCGGATCCTCCACTACTTCGTCCCGCGCGTGTTCGCCGAGATCGCCGCGGCGGACATGATCGACGGTGTCTTGGACTGTGGCCGCCGGCTGGCTCCGGACCTGGTGCTCTTCGAGAACCTCGCCCTCGCCGGTCCGCTTGCCGCCGACGTGCTCGGCGTTCCCGGCGTCAACCACCTGCTCGGGCCCCTCACCGATCACGAGGTGTTCGAACTCGCCAACGATGCAGTCTCGCCCATGTGGCGCTCCTTCGGCCGCGACGTGCCCGGCTACGCCGGCGTCTATCGAGATCTCACGATCGAGATCTGCCCGCCGTCGCTCGAGCGACTGAAGGTTCCGTCGGGCGAAGTTCTCTCGCTGCGGCCCGCCCCGCTGCCCGAGGCGCCCGCCACGAGATCGTCCCGTCCGCTCGTCTACGTCACCTTCGGGACGTTCTTCAGCTACGACCTCGAGATCTTCCGCCCGGTGCTGGAGGGCCTGGCCGAAGAGCCGATCGACGTCGTGGTGACCGTCGGCTCGGACCGGGACCCGGCCGCCCTGGCGCCCTTCCCGGCCAACACCCGCGTCGAGCGGTTCATCCCTCAGGCTGAACTTCTTCCGCGTTGCGACGCCGTAGTTCATCACGGCGGGGCGGGAACCACCTTCGGGGCTCTGGCCCACGGTCTTCCCCAACTCGTCATCCCTCAGGGCGCCGACAACTTCACCCACGCCGCAATGGTTGACCAGGCCGGAGACGGGCTCGTGTTGCTGCCCGGCGAGGCCACCCCCACCACGATCAGAAACGCGGTCCGCCGGATCCTCGCCGAGCCGACCTACGCCGCGGCCGCCCGTCGTACGGCAGACGAGATTGCCGTGATGGCTGGACCAGCCGAAGTCGCCGAGGCCCTGCGTTCCTACGCGCATCGGTGAGATACCGAGGACCGCGCATCCTTTCGAGGATCACTCTCGCGGCTCGCCGGCGGGGCGTCAGCGTGCGAGAGGTCGGGGCGACGACTCTAATTGAGCATCGTCCAGTTCATCGGGGGTCTGGTCATCGCGGTTGTATCGACGGCCCGGTACGTCTACGGCCCCCAAGCCTTCGAATCTGGTCGAGCGCCGCGGGACCTGCATTACTTCTTTCAGCTCCGCCTGATGGCTCTTGTCGGCCTCGTGATCGGGGTGGGCCTAACCATGACCTCCTTCTGGAGGACTCTCGCGCTAGCCAGGTTCAAACTGGGCCCACCACCCACGCTCGTAGAGGGTGACTCGGGTGGTCGGTCCAGCTGATATGAGCGTTCTCCACACGGAGGAACCCCATGGCCCGTGTGCACACGCCCGAGGGCGTCGGGCACAACCTGAAGAAGCCCCGCAGGCTTTCGCCGGCGCTCTCATCGAAGCCGAAGGCTTCGTCTCGGGAGTGATGGTCGCGGAGTGTTCCGCCTCATCCGACGACGCTGACTGTGAATGACTGGGTCGGCTGTCACGCGTCCACCGCGACGGTGGCATCGCTGATCGCCTCGACCCCTTCGAGATGGGCGCGGAGGTCGTCGGACAGGTGGTGCCGGGTGGCAAGGAAGACCGGCGCGTTGTAGCTGACCCACACGGCGCCGCCGGTGTCAGCCGAGACGAGCACTCTCAGGGGAAGGTCCAGCGCCGCCAGGGGCGCGGCCAGCATGACCGGGGTACCGGCCGCGGGGCTACCGAAGAGCACGAGCTTCGTCTCGGGCATTTCGAGCCCGACGTTGTGAGCTTCGCCGCTGTGGTCGATCACCGCGAAGAGTTTCAGACCCTTGTTCGTGATGAGTTGCGTGAGCCGGGAGACCGTCTCGTCGACGGTTCGGGGACTTGCCTTCGTGACGACGCCTTCGGTCGTCTGCGCTCCACGGAGTGCCATGTGGTCTCCTCTCCCGCCGACGGGTGGTCTCCGACTCTGTCAAAGAGGAACGCGGTGGCGTGGGCGGCGCCCGGTCTGGTAGCGCGTCGGCCATTCGTTGGTCTGCTTGGTCGCGCTGCTGTTCTGGGCCGTTGGTTCCGCACCCGGTCCCGGGGCGACAGGACGACCTTCCGGTCCGGCATGTGCCCACCCCCATCCCTGGCCGGACGCCCGCACTCCGAGTCTCACAGCCACCGGATGCCGAGACAAGGCGTGCCTCCGACCGTGCACCGACGACTCGGCACCAACGCTGGCGGGGCCGCCAGACACCGCGCGGGACCCTGAGCCTGTGGACGTCAAGAAACTCGTGCCGTTTGTCTCGCGCGGGACCGCGTCCCCGCGGGCTCGAGGCCGGCGCTTCGAGTGAGGCGCAACCCGGGCCGCACCGGGCAGGCTCGGTCTCGTCCTCACCGGCCAGGGAGTGCACTTGGGTACGCTCCTCCTCCCGGGGAGGGTCGTGGCGACCAAGACCAAACGCGGAAAGAAGCTCAAGCGGTCCGGGCGACTCTCTGAGCGGGCCACGGATGCACCCTCGCGCGAGCAGTCCCGCGACGCGATCGTCCGGCCGCCGGCCCTACCGTCAGAGGCGTTCAAGCCCGACGCGCCCCGGTTCAAGCCCAAGAAGAGAGACCTGTTGCCCTGCCGCGGGTGATTAGTACACGTCCCGCCAACGGCGGAATCGATCACGAACGGCTCGGGTCTCTGCGTTGCAGTGACGGCTCGCCCTACCAAGACGCAGTGGAGGCCTGGGTTCGCGCCGAGGCTCTCGTGTGGGCGTACCGCGAGCCGGACCACTACCTCATCCTCTCCGTTGACGACGATTATTCCGACGACCTGGTCGCGGCGTGCGCGTTCCAACGCGACGACGACCGCGACAAGCACTGGTTCATCAACGCCTTGGCCGTCGCTCGCCATCGTCAGGGCGTCGGTCACGGACGGCGGCTCCTGACGACCTGTTTGGATCGGATGGCGCAATCGACGCCCGGCGGCTCCGCCCGATGGCGAGTCGCGCCAGGCGACCGTGCCGCGCACCAGCTGAGTCGGACCATCGGCGCGGAGGTCGTCGATGTGCCGCAGGAGCGGCCCTTTGCGGTGTACTTCGTCCGGTTCGCCTGACGGACCACCAGCACCCGCGTCCCACGCCAGGGCTTCCGGCCCGAGCGCCGAGCGATGCGGCGGCGGTCGCCACGCTGACGGCAGACGCCCGGTTTGCCCCGCTTGGCCATCCCACCGCGGGTCGGCCCCCAAATTCTGCGCCGAGGCCAATCCCTCTTCGCGAGCCGTTCGTAGGACCGCGTCGGGACCGGTAGGTCGCCGGTTCGTCGCGGACCAGGGGGGCGCCATGCGGGCAGTCCTGAAGCAGGCTCGGTGCGGGGGGAGTCGTCGGGTGCGGCGGGGTGGGCGCCTGGGGATGCCGCGGCTGGCCGTCACGATCCTCGCGGTGGCTTCGCTGGCGTCGTTGGCCGCGGTCTCCGCGGGTGCAGCGGTCCCGGATCCCGAGAACGCGTTCCATCAGACCAACCTGGTGTCGAACCGGACCGACCAGGGCGCCCCGGTGGTGGACGCGAACTCCCAGAACCCGTGGGGGCTGGCGCTGAGCCCGACGGGTCCGCTCTGGGTGGCGGACAACAACGCCGGTGTGGCCACGGTCTACAACGTGAACGTCGGCGGGAGCACGGCGAGCAAGGCGAACCTCACCGTCGTGTTGCCGGGGGGCCGGGCGGCGACCGGAGACGGCCCGAGCCCGACCGGGGAGGTCTTCAACCCGACCGCCGGCTTCGCGGTCAGCTCGACAGCGGGGAGCGGTCCCGCGACGTTCGTCTTCTCCTCCGAGTCGGGCCAGATCACCGCGTGGAGCCCGAAGGCGGACCCCGTCTCGGCCGGCACGTCCACGGCCCAGGTCGAGTTCAGCTCACCGACGGCCGTGTACAAGGGCCTGACCCTCGCGACGAGCGACGAGCGGCCCTTCCTGTACGCGTCGAACTTCCACGACGGGACGGTCGACGTGTTCAACACCAGCTTCCAGCTCGTGCATCTCCGGGGAGACTTTCGGGATCCCTCAATCCCCGCGAACTACGCGCCCTTCGGGATCCAGGCGATCAACGGGCTCATCTACGTGACCTACGCGCAACAGAACGCCCTGAAGCACGATGACGTGTCCGGCCCCGGCCACGGGTTCATCGACATCTTCACGCCCGAGGGCGTCCGAGTTCGGCGCCTGGCGTCAGGAGGGTCCCTCAACTCCCCGTGGGGCCTCGCGCTCGCCCCGGACGGCTTCGGCCGCTTCGACGGCAGGCTCCTGGTGGGCGACTTCGGGGACGGCCGGATCAACGTCTTCGGCCGGTTCTCCGGCGACTTCGCCGACCAGCTCCGAAACGAGCAGGGCCAGCCCATCACGATCGACGACCTGTGGGGGCTCCACTTCGGGACTCGCGCGACCGGCGGTCGCCACACCCTGCTCTTCAGCGCCGGCATCAACGACGAGCACGACGGACTCGTCGGTTCGATCAGGGCGGTTCGGTCCCCGGACCAAGGAGGCGACCAGACCGGCAACAACGGCAATCAGGCCAATCAGAGCGGCGACCAGACGACGGCGCCGTAGCGAGGGCGACGACCTACGCGCTCCCCGTCCTCCGGTCGGCGAGGAGCTCGTGGCGAGGCTCGGGATCGCCGACGCTGGTGGGTGAGGTTGCGCGCCGAGCGAACTCGTCCAGATCCGGCCAGCGGGCGACGAACTGGTCGCCGGTGGCGTCGTCGTATCCGATGAACGTCACGTCGTCGATGGCGACACGGAAGAGGTGGAACCGACCGGGCACAGGGACCCAACCAAGCGCGGCCTTCACCACCTCGGCATACGCGCGCTGGGTCCGCAGGTCCGGTTCCGGCACCGCGCGGCCCCGTACCTTGAACTCTCCATTGGTGCCCTCTCGGCCGGACACGGTGCTGTGAACTAGGAGGCGCGGATCGCGCTCCAGATCGGCGGCCTTGAGCGAGCCCCACATCATCGACAGCCAGAGGTCCTGGTCCCAGAACAACGGCTCGACGGGACTCAGTCGCGGCGTCCCATCGGAGCGCATTGTGACGACGAGCACGACGCCTGGATCCCCGAGCCGGCGCCGTCCCAGCTCAGCCAACTTCGGCTGCTCGAGTTCGAACTGCGCCCAGCGCACAGGACCTCCTCGGTTCCGTCCAGCGGGTCGGCCACGCCGTGCTCGGCCAGAAGCATGCCGTTCTCCTCAGCACAACGGGCAAGCACGACACGCCACGGCGGACGACGAGCGCCCAACTGCTGCTCAGGAGGCATTTCTTGACCTTGGGGCGGGTCAGGGGGACCCGGGCCAGGATCCGGCGCACCGCTTCATCGGGGCCGCTCGATGACTTCTGGTCCCTCGTAACGTCACGCTCAGCATGAAGGCAACGAACCTCGCCGATATCTACGGATCGCCCCTCCTCGATTGGGGCCGCGTTCAAGCCCGACTCGACCGGGGTCTGACCCAGGCGCCGGGGACCGGCGGGCCGAACCGTCACACGTGTTGGTTGGCGACCATCAACGGGGACGGGACCCCGCACCTCACGGGCATCGGTGCCCTCTGGCGGGATGGGGCGTTCTGGTTCGAGACCGGTGATCGGGCCCGCAAGGCAAGGAACTTGGCCCGCGACGCGCGCTGCTCGTTGAGTCTCGCTGCTGACGAGTTCGACCTCGTCGTCGAGGGCGAGGCGCAGAAGGTCACGGATCCGGCCACCGTCGCCGCCATGGCGGCCCGGTGGGCCGCTGCGGGCTGGCCCGCCCGAGTCGACGACACGGGCACCGCGCTCACGGCCGACTTCAGTGCGCCCTCGGCAGGACCGCCGCCCTGGTTCGTGTACCGCCTCACGCCCCACGCGGCGACGGCGGTCGCGACGGTCGACCCGGGGGGCGCCACGCGCTGGCACTTCGAATAGTTGCGTTGCCTTCGGACCTGGCGGGCCACGTCGACCTGGCCGAGTCGTGGCGGCTCGGCCCGGCCCGCCCGGGGCGTCGTCGTGTGAGCGCCGTGACGAACCGCTCGGCCCCGGGCCGGCGGCGGGGCGTCGACGTTCGAGCGGGGCCTGGACGGTGGCGGGCCGGAGTCGGGCGACGCTCGGCTCAGGTGAGGCCCGGGGTGACGAGCCCGGTCTCGTAGGCGAGCACGACGGCCTGGACTCGGTCCCGGAGGCCGAGCTTGCTGAGGAGGTGCGCGACGTGCGTCTTGACCGTGGCCTCGGAGAGGAAAAGCGCCTCGGCGATCTCTGCGTTCGAGCGGCCTCGCGCCAGCTCGAGGAGCACCTCACGCTCGCGGTCGGTGAGCACCTCGAGGGGACGGCTCGGTGGCCGGTCGTCGGGGAGGTGGCGGGCGAACTGGTCGAGCAGGCGGCGGGTCACGCTCGGCGCGACGATCGCGTCCCCGGCGGCCACGACCCGGATCGCCGCCAGCAGCTCCTCGGGCGGGACGTCCTTCAGCAGGAACCCGCTGGCCCCGGCCCGGAGCCCGGCGTACACGTACTCGTCGAGGTCGAACGTGGTGAGGATCAGCACCTTGGGTGGGTTCGGTTCCGCGCAGATGCGGCGGGTCGCCTCCACCCCGTCGAGGCGCGGCATGCGCACGTCCATGAGCACGACGTCCGCCGGTGTGTTGCGGACCGCGTCGAGGGCCTCGAGCCCGTCGCTCGCCTCGGCGACGACGACGAGGTCGGGCTGCGCGTCGAGGATCATGCGGAAGCCCATCCGGAGCATCGGCTGGTCGTCGGCCAGGACGATCCGGATCGTCATGTCGGGATGGGCAGTGACGCCACGACCCGGTAGCCGCCGTCGGGCTTGGCGCGGGTCATGACCGTCCCGCCGTACATGGCGGCGCGCTCCCGCATGCCGGTGAGGCCCTGCCCCGGGCGTGCCGGCGCCGGCTGGGTGGCGCGACCGTCGTCGTCGACGAGCACCTCGAAGCAGTGGTCCGCGTAGGTAATCGTCACGTCGGCGTGCGCGGTCGGCCCGGCGTGCTTCAGCGTGTTCGTGAGGGCCTCCTGCACGATGCGGTAGGCGGCGAGCCCCATGCCGGCCGGGAGCGTTCGGGGCTCCCCGCGGCGCGTCACCCGGATCGACAGCCCGGCGTCGCGCACCCGGTCGATGAGATCGTCCACCTCCTGCAGCCCCGGTTGGGGCGTGGTGCCGTCGGGGGATTCGGGACTGCGCAGCACGCCGAGCAGCCGGCGCATCTCGGTGAGCGCCTCGCGCCCGGTCTCGGCCACCGTCGACATGGCGTGGCGCGCCTGCTGGGGGTCGCGATCGAGGGCGTAGCCGGCCCCATCGGCCTGGGCGACCATGACCGTCAGGCTGTGGGCGACGACGTCGTGCAGCTCCCGGGCGATTCGCGATCGCTCGGCCGCCGCCGCGATCTCCGCCTGCTGGTCGCGCTCGCGCTCGAGCCGCGCCGCTCGCTGCTCGAGCTGGGCGAGGTAGGCGCGCCGGACTCGCATGCTCTCCCCGAGCACGACCGCGGCGGCCGCGGCCACGGTCGGGGCGATGATCGCGGCCCACGGGTCGCCCGCCCAGCGGAACGCGGCCAGGACGGCGCCAACCTCGGCGACGACGAAGGCGACCGCGGCGTCACGGCGGCCGCGGTGGGCGGCGATCGTGTAGAGGCCGATGATGATCGCCACGTCGAACACCTTGAACGGCACGTCCGCCAGGTACTGGGCGAACCCGGTGGCGGCCACGAGTGCGAACGATCCCCGCGGCCAGCGGCGCCGCACGGTGACACCGATGGCCATCACCGCCGCGAAGACGAAGCGGACCCACGTGGCGCCAGCGCGGTCGCCCGGGTCGGCGCCGCCCGCACCGAGGATGAGGAGGCCCAAGGCCGCGTCGACCGCCAGCGGGTGGCGGCGCGTCCACGACATCAGCGCGTGCACCGGCCCAGCGTACGGGCCCATGTCCGTGCCGGCGTCACCCCGGGGGTGCGTCACGCCTCATCCTTTCGGATGATCCGGGGGCCCCGGGGTGCGCAGCGGGGATGACCCGAGAAACGCCCCGCGGCGGTCGTCAGCCGACGGCTCGATCCGTATCGTGCACGACACGACACGGAGGTGATCGATGATCGAGGCGCAGGGCCTCACCAAGCGCTACGGGTCGACGCTCGCGGTCGACGAGCTGAGCTTCACGGTGCGGCCCGGGCACGTGACCGGCTTCCTCGGGCCGAACGGGGCCGGGAA
>DASZJD010000026.1 GCA_035948415.1 Acidimicrobiia bacterium
CCATCACCGAACAGACCCTCGACGTCACCCTGGCCTTGCTCTACGACTCGATGGGCGTCGACCGCCCCGTGGTGGTGTCAGGCTCGAGACCACCGAGGCGCCGCGACGACCGGCAGGCGAAGCCAAGCGGCGTGTCGCATCGCTAGTTCCAGACGGAACTTCCCGCGCGGGCGAGCCGACCCGGCCGTGCCGGACCTCTGGACCGAGCTGATCGATCAGTTATCTGTTGCGCACGCCAGTCGCGAACGGCAACGGGCAACACCTCTTCGAGGGCGTTGCGGGCTCCCCACGGCTCAACCTGGACCTCGTCACGACGTTCAAGAGCGGCGTCGTGCTGCTCGTCTACGCACCAAGGTGGAGCTAGGCTCCGCCGGCGTGTCGCTCTGGGACGACGAGGTCGAGGCGCTCCGGCCGCGGCTACGGGAAGAGGCGGCGACGTTCATCGCGTCTGTCCGGTGGAACGAAGCCGACACCGCGACGCTGCGTATCGAGGATCGGGTGGCCGCGCACCGGAAGGCCCAGTGGGGCGGCGAACCGTCGACCCGCGCCGTCGATCGCACGATCGAAGGACCTGCGGCGCCGATCAGGCTTCGCAGCTTCACCCATGAGCAGCCCGAGGGCGTGCTCCTCCACATTCACGGCGGCGCGTGGATGGCGGGTGCACCCGAGATGATGGATCAGCTCCTCGAGGTCATCGTCGACACGTGCAACGTGGCGGTGGTGAGCGTCGACTACCGCCTCGCCCCGGAGCACCCATACCCGGCGGGCCCCGATGACTGTGAGGCCGCGGCCTGCTGGTTGCTCGAGCACGCGGCCGACGAGCTCGGCTCCGATCGACTACTCATCGGCGGCGAGTCGGCCGGCGCGCACCTCGCCGCGGTCACATTGCTCCGCATGAGGGACAAGCATCGGGCCGCCGATCGCTTCCTCGGAGCGAACCTGGTCTTCGGGGCGTACGACCTGTCTCGCACTCCGAGTCAGCGCGGCGTCGGGCTGGCGTCCGGAACCGACATTCTCGACTCCACTGGCTTCCCGCTTGACCTGTTCCTGCCCGGGATGTCCGACCAGCAGCGCCGCGATCCCGATGTCTCCCCGCTGTACGCGGACCTTCACGGGATGCCGCCCGCGCTCTTCTCCGTTGGCACCAACGATCACCTGCTCGATGACACCCTCTTCATGGCGGCGCGCTGGGAGGTCGCGGGTAATCGGAGCGAGTTGCTCGTATACCCGGATACGCCGCACGGATGTATCGCCCTGCCGTCCGTCGCCTCGCACTTCTTCCCACGGCTCTTCGACTTCGTGCGCGGGTGCCTCGAGACGCCGCTGCCCGTCAGCCCTCTCTAGCGCCGCAACGGCGCCAACGCCCGCCGCGAGGAAGGGCCGGCCGGGGCACGGATCGCACGGCGTGGCGCTGCTCGCTCGCCTGGGGGCCGATGAGTTCGCGCGGTCCTCACGGTCGAATCGGTGACGCACCGCCGTTGACCCGTCATCGACGAGAAGTCCGGCGGCGAACACTCTGTCGGGCCGAGAAAGAAGGTGCCGCGATGAGCGACCCGGTGACCACGATTGACGAGCGATTCAGCGAGCCCGAC
This sequence comes from Acidimicrobiia bacterium, assembly GCA_035948415.1. Classification (NCBI taxonomy): domain Bacteria; kingdom Bacillati; phylum Actinomycetota; class Acidimicrobiia; species Acidimicrobiia bacterium. Next base: position 1,593 of record DASZJD010000026.1, read on the forward strand.
GTGGCTGGCACCAGCTGGGAGGAGACCCGTCGATTGCTCGAGACAGCCGATCTGTTCTGGATCGCAACCGTCCGGACCGACGGTCGACCACACCTGACTCCACTCGTGGCCGTGTGGCTGGATGGCGCCATCCACTTCTCAACTGGCCCAAGCGAGCAGAAGGCCATCAACCTCCGTGCCAATCCGGACGTGATCTTGACAACGGGCTGCAACACCTGGCAGAGCGGCGTCGACATCGTCATCGAGGGCACCGCCGCCCAGCTCACCGACGGCGACACGCTCGAACGCCTGGCCCAGGCCTGGGCCCGGAAATGGGATGGACGATGGCGATACGAAGCCCGCAATGGCACCTTTCACCATGGGCGAGGCACTGCGCTCGTCTTCTCCGTCACGCCAACCAAGATTCTCGCGTTTCGCAAGGGCACCTTCAGCCAGACCTGCCACCGTTTCTGACGTCTCGGCTCGGACTCGGCCGATGACTTCTGGGACTCGAGCGGCCAGCCGCCAGCACCCGCATCAGCCTCCCGGCTGGACGATCGGCAGCACTTGCCGCCTTACGCTTCGCCGCCGACGCCATCGTGTACACGAACCGCTCGAGGTGTTCTGGTCTCGGGTGAGTGACGGCTCGCGCGTTCACCGGGTCCTCGTGCCTCGGCCGACTGGCGTGGTCTAGCTCCTACCCAACGCCCGGCTGACTCATGGAGTCATTCGCTCGCGGAACGCCGTCGAGGCTGCCGAGGAACGCTGTGATTCGCTCGATGTTGTCTCGGGTAATGCACGTGAATTGGACGCGCACCGTATAAGCGTTCTCGTAGGGCTGCATGGTGCAGTCGAGCACTTCCCCAACCGCCATGGCTGGCGAGACACCGGGCAGCTGCAAGACGACAAACGCCAGCGCGCCCTGGGGAACGCGGGTCCCAACGTGGAGCTTCACGCCACCCACAGAGACGTCGATCGCTGCACAGCTCAACTGCATCCCATCCGGGTCATCGACTAGGTCAAGCTCGACGCCGAGGCGCAGCGGGTAACGGTCATGTCGGCGCAACTCCGCCGGTGCTTTGAGAGCGACCTCGAGCACGTGTGGCTCGGGGTGGGCCACCACCGCCCCGAGCAATCGCTGGTCGCCATACCTGACCACGACTGGGACCCCAGCCGGTACGGGCGACCGAGCGGCGTCTCCCTCCAGTCGTACTCGGAGCCCGTCGCGAGATCCGACGCGAAACGAACCCCCCGAGAAGCCACCACCAAACGAGCGCGGCAGGCTGACCAGCACCATCCGGCCAGGCTGTGGCAGGCGATCGTCCTCGACCGTTGGTGGGGTCACGGCGCTCCCCGACTCGCTGGCCGTGTATCGGCCCGTAGTGGCACGGCTTTGAGTCAGATCCGGTGGAGAGTTCCTGGGCTGAACGAGGCCGATCCGAGGCTGGAGGCGTGGGCAACTGGCTCAGTGCGACTCGCGGTCTGCAAGACCGCGAGTCGAGCGAGCGAGATGGGGTGGCGACGCCCCACGGCGGAGCGCGCGCGCCCTCTGCGGACCCCTGGCGCGAGCCGCTGAGCTCCGCCATGTAGGAGCCGAAGGGGGCCTCGAGCGGTGGTCTCGGAGCGATATCGGCTCTGGCCTGCAAAGACGCGTGCGACAGCGATGGCGGCCGCGCAGATCCTTAGTGGGGCCTCGACACGCTCGTCACCGGCGTGATGGACTCCGCCGGGGGGCGCCGGGGGGAGATGCGATGACGGCAGGGTCCTTGCGGTCGCTGGGGCGACCGCTGGTGCTGGCAGCACTCACGCTGGCGGTGTTCGCGCCAGTAGCAGCGTTCGCCCAGACCGACTACCCGACGACACCGACGACCGAACCGCGTAGCGGGGAACCCGTCACGGTCACGGGGCCGCACGTGGTTTCTCCCAGGACCAACGACGGCGCCCTGGCGTTCACGGGCGGCGACATCGCGGTCCTCGCTGAGCTGGGCCTAGTCGCCACCGCGGGAGGGTTCGTGCTGGTGCGGGTAGGCCGCCGCTCTGGCCTCACGCGCTGAAAACTTTTCAGGTAGATAGGCGATCTGGCGTGGCGACCGGAACCCGATAGCTGAGCCACCCGCTATGCAATTCAGGGTCATCAGTGTCGGCCCGAGAAGGTTATGACCGTCTTCCCCTCGGGCCCGGTCTTGCCGTCCATCCCGGGCACGTCATCAAGTGCGATTCGGGCGATCGGCGGTGCGACAATGCGCCCGCTGGCGATAGCGTCCGCGACCTGCTCGAGCATTCCGCTCGCTGCGCGCAGTTCATAGTTCACCCCGGTGACTCCCCGTGAGGCGAGTCCTTCAATGTCGGCGGCGAACTGGAACCGTGTCTTTAGTGCCGTGCCGCCGCTGCGAACGAGAGACGCCAGCTCGGCAAAGTCGTCGGCGTCGCTCGCCAGATCGATGAGGACGTCGATGCCGTCGGGGTGCGCCCGCCGTAGGGCATCAGGCACGGACCCCGCCTTGTAGTCGATCACTTCCGCAGCCCCGTAGCTGCGTAGCCGATCACCGGCGTCGGCACTTGCCACGGCAACCACGTGGGCGTCGGCGTTCGCGGCAAATTGGGTCGCGAACGAACCGACGCCGCCCGCGGCGCCTACCAGCACTGCGGTCTTGCCACTGAGGGGCTCGAGCGATTCGACGATCTCGAGCGCGGCCGAGCCGGCGGTGGGCAGCGCTGCGGCGACAACAGGATCGAGACCCTTCGGCACACGCGCCAGCGGCTGGTCCTCACTGACCGCGACGAGCTCTGCGTACGTACCCGTCGAGCCCCACGGGGCGATCAGCAGCTGACCGAACAGCTCCTCGCCGAGCGCGAACCTACTCGCGCCCTCGCCGAGAGCCTCGACGATGCCCGCCACATCGACGCCGAGGACGAGGGGGAACTGTGCCGGCCCGATCGGCTGCAACGCACCGTCGGCGATCATCCGATCCAGCGGATTCATCCCGGCCCCCTCGACCTTGATCAACACCTGTCCCGGTCCCGGCTGCGGATCGGGCACCTCCATGAGCGCCGGCATGGCGCCGTACTCGTTCACGGCAATGACACGCACCGTGCCCTCCCCTCTTGTAACACGGCAGTGCGTACCGGAGACCAGCACCGGCGAATCACTGCAGTCTCACCAGGTTGACGCCAGCGAGGGGGCCTCCGGCCTGTTGCATGCGACCCCCGGTCCCGAGCTCACCGAGATCGATCGGGAAGAACCCGGCGTGCTCGAAGAGGTCTGCGACTGACGCCTTCGCGGCACCGTCGTCGCCGGAGAGGAACAGCACACGTCGGCCACCGGCCTCCTGCGGATCGCTTCCAAGGACCCCAGCAAAGAGGGTGTTAGCGGCCTTCACGACCCGTGCACCTTCAACGAGCATCGCCACGATCTCACTCGATGAACGCCCGCCGAGATCCACCAGCTTCATCTCGGGGAGGAGATAAGAGTTGGTCTGGTCGACGACGATCTTGCCGTCCCAATCCCCGCCCGCAACCGCCTCGGGGACGCTCGCCCACGGCACCGCGATCACAACCAGTGCCGATGCGGCCGCTTCACCGACCGTGCCGGCCGAGACACCTGCTCCGAGGTCGTCGACCACGGCCGCCAGGGACTGTGGGCCGCGGCTGTTGGCGATCACGACCTTGCGATTGGCCCGCTGCGCCACGCGAGCAAACGCCTGACCGGCGCTTCCTGCGCCAATGATTCCGACCGTATCGACGCTCGTCTCAGCAGCCATACGGTGATCGTCCCGTTGTGCCGGTGCTTGTCGCATCCGCCAAATGGCCAGTCGTTGGTCCGCAGCGCCGCTAGGGCGTCTGGATCCAGCACTTCTCCTTAGAAACAGCGCCTGGTCTGCTTGTCGAGTCCGTCACAACGGACGGTCCGACAGAGAAGGCCGGCATTCAAGCGGGCGACCTGATTGTCGCCGGGGGCGACCAAGACCTCCGTTCTCTGACCGGGCTAGCGGCGGCCCATGCCGGAGCTAACGAGGTCTTGCCGTTTCGGCTGGTACGCGGCTCGCAAACCAGACAAGCAAGGGTGAGGCTTTCAGATGGAGCGCTCGGCAGGTGACGTGATCCTCAGCGAGCCTGAATGAGCGACGATCGCTGAGAACATCCATCTAACGCACAGGTACCGTCGGAGCCATGAACGCGCCGCATCCCCCTGCATTGGGACCGCTCACGCCACTGATCGGCACCTGGGAAGGGGATCGTGGCTACGACGACGCGTACGTGTACGCAGTCGGTCGCGAGCAGTGCGCCCAATTTCGAGAACACAGCACCTTCAGACCGGCCGGGCCAGCCCACAATGGAGCCCAAGCCCTGTATCGACTGGACTACACAACCACCGCGTGGCGCATCGGGGAAGACGATCCGTTCCACACGGAGATTGGCTACTGGTTCTGGGACGCCGAACACAGCCTCGTCATGCGAGGGCTCGTTACGCCGCGAGGCATCGTCGCCCTGGCCGGGGGCTCGGCAAGTCCTGGAGACAAGGTCCTGACGGTCGCCGCGGAGGCCGGGCGCGAGGGGTTCGGGATCCTGTCGAATCCCTACCTGACCCCCACTGCCCAGACCACCGCCTTTCGGATGACAATCGACCTCTCGACGCCAGACGAGTTCTCCTACGACCAACAGACCTACATGCTCCAACCCCGAATTGAGGGTCCGTACTGTCACCGTGACCGCAACACGCTCAACCGGTACAGGACTGATCACGAAAACTCAAAAGTCAAATTTTGAAACCGCCCGTGCGCGACCCGACCACGCACCGACGATCGAGCACTGGTCCCCAGGGATCGTCCGGCGCCAGACTGGCAAGTGGCTTTGTGATCATCTCGCCACCCACTCCGAGTGATCGCGAACGGGACGACCGCATTACAGGTGGCCGACGATCGTTCGGCAGCCTGATGACCATCGCACTGCAAGGGGTGATCCTCGCTTCGACCCAGACCACACCCCGCTCCTTCAGCACAAGGGGAGGCTGATGCCATGACAACAGACGCTCTGTCTGCAGACGGACGAGCACGAGGACTCGCAGACGGCAACCAGATGCCTATCCCGGGCCTCGGCGTCTGGCAGGTACCCGATGGGCCCGAGTGTGTCAACGCGGTGCGCTGGGCGCTCGAACTCGGGTATCGCCACATCGACACCGCTCAGGCCTACGGCAACGAGGAGAGCGTTGGAAAGGGACTGCGTGAGAGCGGAGTCCCGCGGGACGAGGTGTTCGTCACCACGAAGTTCTATCCAGAGCACCGGGACCCAGCTGCCGAGGCCGAGCGCAGCCTCAAGCGCCTCGGTGTCGACCGAGTCGACCTGTACATCATTCACTGGCCCCAGGGCGGGCCCGTCTGGGCGTGGCCAGGAATGGAGCGGGCTCTCAACCTTGGTTTGACCCGCTCGATCGGCGTATCCAACTTCAGCGTCAGCGAGCTCAACGAGTTGATGGCGGCGGCGCATGTCGCGCCAGCTGTCAATCAGGTGCAGTTCAGTCCGTTCAAGTACCGCCGCGAGCTCCTTGAGTCCTGCCAGCAGCGCGGCATCGTGCTCGAGGCCTACAGCCCGCTCGGTACAGGCCAAAACCTGTCCGATGCGACCGTCAACCGGATTGCAAAGCGCGTCGGGCACACGCCGGCACAGGTGCTGCTGCGCTGGTGCGTGCAGCACAGCCTCCCCGTAATCACCAAGTCGACGCACCGCGAACGCATCGCAGAAAACCTCCAGATCTTCGACTTCACCTTGTCAGAGGAGGACATGACGCAACTCGACGCACTGGACGAGACCGATGGAACCGGCCAAGCCCTCGAGGACAATTGGTGGTGAAGCCAGGGCAGTGCCGTCGCCACTTCGCGGGCCGCTCCGCGCCGGCGAGGTGGGTCGGCACCGACCACGGTCTGAGACTCCTACAGAGATGGGTAGTTTGCGATGGTGACCCAGCCCTCGGCCGGTGACCCCTCGACCCTGAACAAGGAATTTGCGGCCGAGTTACCCGATCCGGCCGCACCCACGCTGGATGCTGCAGCTCTCGCCGAGCTGGCACCCGTCGGGGACGAGCGTGTCGTCGAGGTGGGCGACGTTCTGTTCCGCGCTGGGGACGAGCCCAGCAACTTCTTTGTGGTGCTCGAAGGCGCTGTCGACATCATCCGTCCGGATCTCGAGGGCGACACGCTGCTCACCACCCATGTGGCGGGCCGATTTCTCGGCGAGCTGAGCATGGTGACGGGCCAACGCCTGTATCTGACAGCCCGCGTCAGCCAGCGCGGCCGGGTGCTGGCTGTACCTCTCGACGCGTTCCGACGAGTCATGAGCACCCGGCCGGATCTCGCCGACACGATCTTTTCGGCGTTCGTTGCCCGACGGGAGGTTTTGCGCACGGGCGAAGGCGCGCGTGCGGTGCGGATCATCGGGTCCCGCTACTCGCGCGAGGCCACGGCATTGCGCGCGTTTGCAGCCAGGAGTCGTCTCCCTCACACGTGGATCGACATCGAGGGTGCGGACGACGTCGAGGTCCTGCTCGCGGACATGGGGTTCCGTCGGCAGGACACGCCAGTGGTCATCACGTCGACGGGGGTGCTGCGTCACCCGTCACCCGGCGAGTTCGCCCAGCATCTCGGATTGACGTTCCAGCCCGAGCCGGGCTACCTGTTCGACCTCGTCGTCGTCGGAAGCGGTCCGGCCGGCCTGGCGGCCGCGGTCTACGGAGCCTCCGAGGGGCTCAAGACCGTGTCGCTCGACGCCGATTCCGTAGGCGGGCAGGCTGGCTCCAGCTCGCGCATCGAGAACTATGTCGGGTTCCCGAACGGAATCTCTGGCGAAGACCTCGCGGCCCGGGCCGCGGTGCAGGCACAGCGGCTCGGTGCCCGCTTGAACGCCCCGTGCGAGGTCGCCGGTCTGCGAGTGGAGGAAGGGTTCCTGGTCGTAGCGCTCGTCGACGGCAGCGAGATCCCGACTCGCACCGTGATCATCGCGGCCGGCGCCCGTTACCAGCGCCTCGCGGTCGACGATCTGGAGCGTTTCGAAGGTGCTGGGGTGTACTACGCGGCCACCGATCTCGAGGCTCGAATTTGCAACGGCCGGCCCGTCATCGTGGTTGGGGGCGGAAACTCCGCCGGGCAGGCCGCGATCTACCTCGCCCAACAAGGGAGCCACGTATCAATCGTCATACGCGGCAAGGACCTCACGCACAGCATGTCGCACTACCTCATCGAGCGGGTCGAGGCCGACCCGCGCATCGAGCTCGTCATCGACACACAGGTCCGTGCACTCGTTGGCGACACGCATCTTGGCCACGTCACCCTCGAGTACACGCCCACAGGCGAGCGTCGCGCCGTCGCTTGCTCGGGACTCTTCTGCTTCATCGGTGCCGACCCCGCAACCGCGTGGCTGGCCGGTGCGTTGGAGCTTGACTCGAAGGGCTTCGTTCTCACCGATCGCTCCTTGCCGGATACGAGCACGGATGGCCCGAGGTTCGCGACGCGTGACCCGTTCCCGTTCGAGACGTCCGTGCCGGGCGTCTTCGCCGTTGGTGATGTGCGAAGCGGCTCACTGAAGCGGGTCGCCGCTGCCGTCGGGGAAGGGGCGGGCGCCGTGCGCTCCGTGATCGAGCACGTCGCCACGATCACCAATTGAGACCCGTTGCCTGAGCTCCGGGGCGCCCCGGCCCGAACGGTTCAGAGAAGTCGCTCCCCATCGGGTCGCTCGAAAAATAAGGACGGGCTGTTCAACGCCCAAGCTCAACCGCCACCGGGCCATGAGGGGCCTGCCTCTTCGCCCGACGCCTGACAGGTCCGCCGGAAGCCGGGTCGCCAGCTGTTGCTCGCCGCGAGCCTTTACCTGCCCTTCAACCGTCGGCTTTGCCGCGGGGATGCCTCCGTCCGCATGGCACCCGTGAAGGGGCGAGGTTCGCTCTCAGCCTTCTGCCAGGTCTGGTCGAGGGTCTCGATCATCCATCGTGGCGACGAGCGGCGGGAGCACGCCGGGTCCGGTGCTGGTCCTGTGAGAAGTTGCGACGCGCGGTGTCGGTTGGCCAGTGCCGAAGGTCGTGACGCGGCTGGTCGCCGAGCATGCCGGCGGGTTCTGGGATGCCGAAGAGGTAACCCTGTGCGTACTCGCAGCCCAGGGTCTGGAGCTCCTGAAGCTGGGCTCGGGTTTGGACTCCTTCGGCAATGGCGGCGATGCCCAGCGAGTGGGCGAGACCGACGATGGCACCGACGATGCTGGTGTCTTCGGCCTGGTCGCCGAGTCCGTCGACGAAGGTGTGGTCGACTTTGAGCGCCTCGACCGGGAAGCGTTTGAGATAGGCGAGCGACGAGTAGCCGGTGCCGAAGTCGTCGATGGCGAGGTGCACACCGAGGCGACGGAGGCGTTCGAGAACGAGGATGGCCTGATCGGCGTCGTGCATGAGGGCGCTCTCGGTGAGCTCGAGCCACACGCTGTTGGGGTCGATGCTGGTGCGCTGGAGAATGTCGGCCACTTCGGCGGTGAGTGACGGCTCGATGAGCTGGCGGGGAGCCAGATTGATGCTGACCGAGAGTCGGTGCCTTCCTGGTTGGTGTCCGTGCCAGCGGGCCGCTTGGCGGCAGGCATGTTCGAACACCAGGGCGCCGATCGGGACGATGAGTCCGTTGTCTTCGGCTCGGGGGATGAAATCGTCGGGCTGGATGAGCCCGAGAGTCGGGTGTCGCCAGCGGACCAGCGCTTCGAAGCCGATGACTCGCCGTTCGACCAGGTCAACGATCGGCTGATAGTGGAGCTCGAACTCCTGGCGGTCCACGGCACGGTGGAGGTCGGCATCCATCTGGAGCGCCTCGACGGCTCGCCGGTGCCCGACGTCGTCGAAGAGCTCGATGCGGGCTCGTCCATTGTCCTTGGCTCGGTACATCGCGGTGTCGGCGTCTCGTACGAGCTCGTCGGGTGCTTCGTCGGGCCGCTTGGCAATGGCGACGCCGAGACTGGCCGTGACGAAGATCTCGCGGTGCGCCACCAGCACCGGTGCCCGCACCGCGTCCTGGAGCCGCTCGGCGATCTCGAGCGCGGCATCGGCGTCCGGGATGTCCGGGCACAAGATGACGAACTCGTCGCCGCCGAAGCGGGCCACGGTGTCGCCGGGCCGCATCGCGGCTCGCAGCCGCTGCGCCAGCACGCTGATCAGCTGATCGCCGGCCGGATGACCGAGGCTGTCATTGACCAGTTTGAAGCGATCGAGATCCAAGAAGATCACGCCGACGCTGGCGCCGGGCTGCTGACGACTCAGAGCAAGTCTCAGGCTGTCTAAGAACGCGACCCGATTCGGGAGGCCGGTGAGCCCGTCGTGGGTGGCGGCGTTGCTGAGCTGTTCGGCGATCGCCTTGCGTTCGCTGATGTCGCGCAGATTGGCGACGATTCCCTCAACCCCAGGTCGGTTGGTCATGTCGGTCACGCTGGCGTCGAACCATCGCCAACTCCCGTCCCGATGATGGAGCCGCAGCTCGATTCGGGCCGCGACGCCATCGGCGTGTTGGACGGCCAGAAAGGACTCCGCCGCCGCCTCCACGTCATCGGGGTGGGCAAGGTCCAACGCCAACGATCCGATCGCCTCGCCGGGTGAGTATCCGAGCAGTACTTCAAAGGCTGGGCTCGCGTACCGGACCCGTCCGTCCTCGACCACGAGGATGATGTCCGCGGCGTGCTGCACCAACCCTCGGAACCGCTCCTCTCGGCGCTCCAACGCCTCCTCGGCGCGCTCCTTGTCCGCGGTCGCCCATCCCAACAACAGGATGGTCAGGACGACGCCGAGCCCGGCGAACAGCGCCAGCCCGTGCACCAGGGGCGTCGAGATCAACGAGGGCGCCAACCCGGCGACGATCGCCAGCTCCCCCAACACCAGGTCGATCACACTCCACACCACTGCCGGAGCCACCGCCCGCGAGCCCGACGCCCGCACGTTGTTGGCCGCCCCGAATACGAGCCCGATCGACAAGGTCGGTCCCCACCCGACCGCATACATGACGGCCGAGATCACACTCAGCTCGACGCCCACCCGGACGAAGAGCCGCCACCCGACCTGCGCGTCACCCCAGAGCGCGTACACGAGCCCCGAGACCAGCTGGGCGCCCACCAACAGGCCCAGCAACGCCCACAGCGACACCGGCGCGACGATCCCGAGCCGGCTGCCCAGCCAGAACGCCGGCGCCACCACCACCACACCCAGCAGACTCGGCCCACCCATGCGAGTCCGCAGGCGACCGGCAAAGGTGTCAGCCCTGGGTCGGCTCATCCATCAGGGATCGGCTCACCCTCCGGCCTCCTTGACGACTCAGGGCGCCCGGGAGGCGCGGCCCCACGAGGCTCCCGGGTCTGACATCGGTCCGCCGCGCTGCCGCCGCCTTCTCCGGCGACCGGACCGGGCTGACCAGCTCGTCACGTCTGAGCCTCCGGGCCGCGTCACCCTGGCCGACGGGCCAAATGGACGCTGATACTGGCGAGCGTGGCACCCCTCGGGGTCTCCGATCAGATCGGACGCCTGACCGCCGGCCGGGTCGTCCGGTAATGGCTCGGGCGTCGATCGTGGTCATCACCGGGCCGCCCGGAGCGGGCAAGACCACCGTCTCGGGTCTGGTGGCCGAGACCATCGATCCGAGCGTCCACGTCGAAGGCGACGCGTTCTGGCACTTCATCCGCCGCGGCTACATCGAGCCGTGGCGCGTCGAGTCGCGAGGACAGAACCGGGTGGTGGTCCGAGCGCTCGCCCGCGCCGCCGACACGTACGCCGCGGGCGGCTACACCGTGATCCTCGACTGCATTCTCGGCCCGTGGTTCCTCGAGGAGTTCCTCGCCGACTTGTCGAGTCCGGCCCCTCAGGTCGACTACCTCGTGCTGCGGCCAAGCCTCGACGTCGCGCTGCAGCGAGCCACCAGCCATACCGAGGATCGCCGCTCCCAACACGGCCGACCGCTCGGAAGTGAGCCGGCACGACGGATGTACGAGCAGTTCGCTGACCTCGGCATCTACGAGCGGCACGTCGTCGACTGCACCGCCCAGACACCCCACGAGACCGCACACGTGATCGAGCGGTTGCTCGAGGCCGGCAGCGTTCGCCTCACTGCCGGACGGACATGAGCTCGCCGGCGGGGTCGCGGTCGCGTGCTCAAATGGCGTCATGCCCACAGCCCTGCACGGACTCCGAACCGTCATCTACCCCGCACCCGATCTCGAAGCAGTCAGAGCCTGGTGGGTCCGGTTCCTCGGCTTCGAGCCTTACTTCAACAGGCCCTTCTACGTCGGGTTCAGCGTCGCGGGCTATGAGCTGGGATTGCTACCGACCGCCGCGCCGGAGGATGGCGCGCTGACGTACTTGGGCGTCGACGATGTGCCCGCGGCGGTCGAGGCGGCGGTCGCCGGTGGGGCGTCCGTTCATGTACCGGCCGCGCAAGTCGGAGGCGACATCGTGACCGCCACGGTTCGGACCCCCCAGGGAGCGATCGTCGGCTTCATCTTCAATCCTCACTTCGGCGCCCACTGACCGTGACGGGCGTCACGAGGGCAGGGCCAAGCGCCGAGAACGAACCGCGCCCCCGGTACGGACCAGCCATGACCTCCCGCGTCCCGACGCCCCGGTCGACCTCGAGACGCGGCATGCTCTTGTCCCACCGACACGTGGTCTGACGCGTCCGCCGCTCTCGCCAGCCGGGGAGCAGTCGAGGCAAGCACGGTCGCGTTCGCCCCGCACGGTGCGGCGGCACCATGCAGTGAAAGGACCCATGAACGATGAGCTCCGCGAGTGCGCACCCGCTCGACATGGTGACCGTCGAGGAGATCCGGCGGGCCGCAGCGATCATCCGCGGTGACGCGCGCTTTGACGAAGCGTCGGTGTTCGCGCACATTCGTCTCCACGAGCCGCCAAAGGATCTTCTCGCGGCCGAGACGCCTGACGCGACCGTGGACCGCGCCCTCGAGGCGCTGCTGGTACCCCGCGCTCGCCTCGAGGTGATCGAAGTCGTCGTGTCGGTGACGACGGGGGACGTGCGCTCGTGGGTGGTGCGCCAGGATGTCCGCCCCGCATTGCTGTTCGGTGAGTCGTTCGAGGCGATCGTCGCCCTCCGGGAAGACCCCGAGTGGCAGGCAGCGCTTCGGCGCCGCGGAATCGAGGACTTCGACCAGGTCCAGATCGACCCCTGGCCGGCGGGCTCCTTCGGCAACGAGCACGAAGCGGGGCGTCGTATCAGCCGCTGCATCGCGTACCTGCGCGACTCCGCGACCGACAACGGCTACGCGCGCCCGATCGAGGGTCTGATCGGGTTCTTCGACCAAGGCGGTGGCAAGGTCCTCGAAGTCCTCGACCTCGGGACCGTCCCCTTGCCGCCCGAGCGGGGCTCGTACCTCCCCGAGGACGTCGGCCCGATGCGCGGCGACCTCAAGCCCCTCGAGATCGTCCAGCCCGACGGCCCGAGCTTCGCGGTCGACGGGAACCTCGTGGCGTGGCAGAAGTGGTCGTTTCGAGTCGGGTTCGACCCCTACGAGGGCCTGACGCTGCACGACGTCTCGTATCGCGACGGCGAGCGTGCGCGCCAGGTGATGCACCGAGCGTCGATCGCCGAGATGGTCGTTCCCTACGGCGACCCGAACCCGATGCACGGATGGAAGAACGCGTTCGACGCGGGCGAGTGGGGACTCGGGCGCATGGCCAACTCACTGGCCCTGGGCTGTGACTGCCTGGGGGTCATCCACTACTTCGACGGTGTGCTCGCAACCGAGCAGGGCGAGCCCTACACGATCGAGCACGCGATCTGCATGCACGAAGAGGACTACGGGATCCTCTGGAAGCACCACGACCTCCACGGCGACACCACCGAGGTGCGACGGTCTCGTCGCCTCGTCGTGAGCTTCATCGCCACCGTCGGCAACTACGAGTACGGGTTCTACTGGTACTTCTATCTCGACGGGAGCATCCAGCTCGAGGTCAAGCTCACCGGCGTCCTCTCCACCATGGCCGTCCCGCCCGGCGACGACCCGGAGTTCGCCACCATCGTCGCCCCGGGCCTCGCGGCAGTCAACCATCAGCACCTGTTCTGCGCCCGCCTCGACCTCGACGTCGACGGAGCCCTCAACAGCGTCGAGGAGACCGAGGCCGGGCCCCTTCCACCCGGGCCCGACAACCCGTGGGCCAACGCCTTCCGGCAGAGCCGGACGCGCCTCGAGACTGAGCTCGCGGCGCGACGCGACGTCAACCCGGCCACCAGCCGGGCCTGGAGAGTCCTGAACCCGGGACGCACGAACCGGCTCGGACAACCCGTCGCGTACAAGCTCGTTCCCACGATGGCGACCCCGACGATGCTCGCCGCCCCCGAATCGAGCGTCGGGAAACGTGCCGGGTTCGCCCGCCACAACCTGTGGGTCACGCCCTACGCGCCCGACGAGCGGCGCGCCGCCGGCGAGTACCCCAACCAGCACCAAGGTGGCGATGGCCTCCCCCGATGGACCGCAGCCGACCGACCGATCGTCGACACCGACATCGTGCTCTGGTACACGTTCGGCGTGACGCACTTCGCCCGCCCTGAGGACTGGCCCGTGATGCCCGTCGAATACACCGGGTTCCTCCTGTCCCCGGTTGGGTTCTTCGACCGCAACCCCGCGCTCGACGTCCCACGCGCTCGCGGTACCGGCAGCTGCCACGCCTAATGGGTCGGTGAGGAAGGCCTCGCCCACAGCAGTCATGGTTCACCGGCTGAAGGTCCCACAGGGCCACTCCAGCGACGGAGAACGACGAGTCAGTCGGTGCACCGCCGACATGCCGTGCCGCGCGCGATGCAGTCGCGCCGCCGTGACGTCGACACGCCGCGGCGGCGTCACAGCACGAGCCACCCGGGGCGTCGCCGCACTCGTCCTCGCTGCCGGGCTCCTCACAGCGGGCGGTCCCGCTCGCGCGCAGGTCCCGCCCGGCGTCGACCCCCGCCTGTTCGTCATCGGCGACTCGGTGATGCTCGGTGCGCACGACGCCATTGCCGCGCGCATGACCGGCTGGTCGCTGACTTTCTACGCCGTTGAGGGGCTCTCGACGCTGGCTGCCCCGTCGATCATCGCCGCGAGTCGGCCTGCGATCGGCGAGGTCGCGGTCGCCGCGCTCGGGAACAACGACGCCGGGAACCCGGCGACGTTCGCCCAGCGTGTCGACAGCGTCATGCAGGCGTTCGGGCCGATCCGCCGGGTCATCTGGGTCAACCTGCGCTCGTTCGCCAGCTGGACCCCGGCGCTGGACCAGCAGCTGACGGCGGCGGCGACGCGCTGGCCGAATCTCGTCGTCGCTGACTGGAACACCCGTTCGGCCACCGACCCCACGCTCGTCTACGGCGACGGGCTGCACCTGACACCAGGTGGCCAGGCCGCGATGGCGGACCTCGTCGCGGGCCAGGTCAGCACCTATGTGCAGCAACGCCTGGCTGCGACGACGACCACGACGACCACCACCGCGGCGCGTCCCGCCTCGCCCCCGCGGCGTCGTGCGGCGCATCGCCCCACCCACCGGCGGCGTGAACTGGTCCCATGGATCGGGGGCGCGGTCGGTGTCGTCGTGCTCGGCGGCACGCTCAGCTGGACTCGACGGCGCCGTCGGCGCCGTCGCGGCGGCCCCGCCTGACCAACCGCGGGGCACACGTGCCAAGGTCAAACCGTTCGCCGTGACGACCGCCATCGTCGGAGCGGTCGTGGCGGTGCGGCTCGGCACGCTGCCAGCGACGACGCGAACGAGCCGCCGCTCAGTGCACCGGGGCCGTCGTCACCAGCGAGAGGTCGAACTGCTCGTGGTAGCGCACCGAGCCGAGCGGGCTGCTGCCCTGCGACACGTCGACCGTGCCTCGCCAGCGGAGCAGACGGGAGTCGTCAAGCGCGAACCAGTAGTCGCTCGGGTTGGTGCCCGTGTTGCGCCCGGCGAAGGAGAATACGACCCGGGTATGGACAGCTGGGATGCGAGCGGACCCGACCGCGACCGACGCCGGGCCGATCACGGTGCCGGTCCCCCGCCACTCGACCTGAGGCGCGCCACAGGCAAGGGACCAGGTCTCACCGGGACGAAGTGTGGGAGGGCGAAGGTAGGACCCGGGGGAGCAGGTCACCTTGTCGTGGCTCACGACCCCGAAGAACGTCTCGGTGACGCTCGAGGTGGCCAGCGCCAGGCTCTTCGCGGGGCCGAGGCACTCGTCGTACTCCTCGGTGTGCTCGGCGATGGCAGCCCAGCGCACGGTGACGCCGCACCCGCTCGGCGTGACCGTCATCGTCGAGCGGTCGGGGTAGCTCCGGTCGCCTCCCGGGAGGTTCAGCGCCTCCGACCCCCGGGTCCGGTACGTGTACACGCCGGGCGGCGGCAGCGACACGCCCGCGCTCGCCGCACCGTGGTGAGTCCGGTACCGGTGCAGCGCTTCGCCGAGGCTGATCGGCGTGGCGTGGTTCTGGAGGACGACCAGGTACACGACAACCGCGGCCGCCGCGAGGGCGAGGACGCCGACACCGACGCTGGTCAGCAGCCAATGCCGTCGCAGCCACGTCCGTGGTGCTGTCATGGTCAGGCCGCCGACCGACGGCCGGAAATGCGAACCCCGGTGGCGTCTGCGCGGCGAGACCGACCGGCGTCGGGTCGCTCGACGCGGCGGTTGCGGACCGTCGTCGTTCGCCCTCGGTCGGCCGGCACCGCCCGATCCTGGCACCGATGGTGGCAGGACGACGTTCGACGTGTCGCCGTCGACGGACGCGCGGTCCGGCGGGTCACGGAAGTCGGTCGGGCCGACGCGGCACCGCGGCGTGGGCGCGCGGCGCCGGCGACCACGGTTCGCTCGGGTCCGGGCTCGACGACGCCGCGCCGTCAAGGCCTGGACCCGGGAGGCCGTAACCACGGTCGTGCCGCGGACTGCGCTGACCCTCGGGATCGCCGTGGTCAAGCCGGTCACGGCACGCTCGGACCGCTCGAGGGCTGACCCGGTGCGGCCGACCACTGGCGCCGATGCCCGTCGATGACGACGACGCGGCGCTGGCCCGCCGAGCCGGGCGCGGCGACGATGGCGCGCTCGCGGTCCTGCTCGAGCGACACGCGGACCGGGTCCACGCCCTCTGCCGACGGGTGATCGGCGATCCCGACGACGCCCTCGACGCGACGCAGGAAGCCTTGATCGCCGTGGCTCGCGGGATCGGGCGCTTCGACGGCCGGTCGGCGTTCACGACCTGGCTCTACCGCGTCGCGACCAACGCCGCGCTGGACGAGCTCCGGCGGCGCCGGCGCCGCCCGCGTCCGGCCGGCGACGTCCCGGACTCTCAGGCGGGGGCGGCCGCGATCGACGACGCGGTCGCCGACCGCGTCGACGTGGACCGCGCCCTCGGTGAGCTGCCGGGGGAGTTCCGCGTCGCGGTCGTGCTGCGCGACCTCTGCGACCTCGACTACGCGGCGATCGCAGCCGTCCTGCAGGTGCCGGTGGGCACGGTTCGGTCTCGGATCGCACGGGGACGCGCCGCGCTCCGAGCGGCCGTCGGGAACCCCGTCACGGCCCCGCGACGTCCAAGGTGCGACGATGACTGACCACGACCCGACGACGCCCGACGACGACCGCCGCGACGAGCGGCTGGCGCCCCAGCTGGCCGTCGAGCCGCTCGACGAGCTCACCCGCCGGCGGCTGGTCGACAACGCCGTCCGAGCCCGAGCTCGACGACGGTGGGTCCGATACGCCGCGGCGGCCGCGGTCGCCGCCGGCCTCGCCGGGGGCACGGCCGCGCTCGTCGCCCGGACCGGCGGCAGCGGCCCGACCGCGTCCCGGCGACCGGGGCCGGCGTCGGGCGCCGCGGGCGCGCCGTTTCGTCCCGCCCTGTCGGCGGTCCCGCAGCTCGGCACACCGCCCGACCTCGGCGACTTCGGGAACCTCGACGACGCCGCGAGCGTCGCTCGCCTGCGGGCCGCCGCGGCGGCACACGCGAGCGGCGCCGCGCCGAGCGCCCCGCCCGCGGCCGCCACGACCCCCCCAGCGAGGCGGGAGCTCGAGTCAGCGCTGCCGTCTGCCCGCAGCTGCGCGCGGACGAGCGCGTCCGTCACCGCGGTCGCCACCGGCCGGCTCGGCGGCCGGGCGGCGCTCGTGCTCGTGTCGGGTGCTCGCCTGACCGTCGTGGTGTCCGACCCCTGCCAGGTCCGAGAGCTCGGGTAGGCGGCGCGCCCGGGCCCAACCGGTCCCGCGCCCGGGCCGGTCCCGCGCTCAGCCGCGGCTGGTCGCGGCGCGGGCTGACCGCCGAGACGCCCGGCGGCCGACGAGCACCGCCGCCGCCGCCGCAATGGCGCCGACCGCGATCGCCGACCACGCCACGGCACCCGGACCGAGCGATCCCGGCGCGTCGAGCACCGCGGCCGGCACCCCTGCGTCCGCGGGTCGCGCCGGGTGCCCGACCCCGACGGCGAGGTCGTACCCGAGCCGGCCCGCCGGTTGCGCCAGGCGCAGGAAGCTCAGCCACCCCTGCGACGGGACCCAGCTCGTGGCGCGGTCGGCCCGGAGGTCGCCGAGCAGCCCGGGCGGCGCCGCCTCCGAGCGCACGAGCTGCAGCCCCTGGCCGGTGAGGAGATCGGGCTTGCGGTCGGTGAGCAAGAACACGTCGGCGTTCACGACCTCGTCGGCCGGCTTCCCGGTGGCGAGGATGCGCAGGGGGACCCACGGCTCCCTCACGGGGATCGTCAGCTGCACCGGGATCCCGTCGCCGGTCCGGAGGCCGCGAGCGACTGCGGCCGACGCGTCGTACTTCGCGGCCAGGAAGTACGGCGACCGCCGCGAGTAGAAGTCGAGCACCGCGGGCGTGTCGGGCGTCAGCGCGAAGCCCTGCCGCGCCGTCCACGCCGCGACCGCCGTGCCGCCACCGCGCAGGACGGTCACGTCGAGGGCGTCGATCCGCACCTGCTGGAGGACCTGCACACCCGAGGCGGCCGCCGGCCGTTGCGAGCCGGCCTCGAGGCTCAGGGGCGTGACCTCGCGCTCGAGTCGCTGCAGGGTCCAGTCGCCGCCGCGTCGTACGTCCGTCGGCGCCGCCGGCAGCGGGATGATCGAGCCGAACGACTGCTTCGGGCTCACGAACTGGAAGTTCGTCACGTAGTGCTCCACCCCGGCGTGGTAGGCGGCCAGGGTGGTGGTGCGGACGAGCCGCACCGCCCCGTTCGGGGCCACCAGGCTGCCGCACGCCCACGCGTACGAGCCCCCGACGGCCACCAGGCCGAGGGCCGCCACCACCAGCACGAACAGGCGTCGCATGGTCCATCTCCTCGTCGAGTCGGTCACCCCTTAGACGCAGGGCTCGACGGGTCCGGTTCCCGGCCCGACCCTCGATCGGCCGACCGCCGCCCGCCGGCAACCAGGAACGACGGACCGCCTTCCGGTGTTGTGCCGGGTGAGCGTGAGCATGGGAGGAACCATGCGAGAGAGCATTCGGCTCGGACGGATCCTCGGGATCCCCGTCGGCGTGAACTGGACGCTGCTGGCGATCCTGGGCCTCTTGACCTACGACCTGGCCCTGGGGCTCCCCGGCGGACCCACCGTGGCCGCCGTGGCCGTGGCCGGTCTGGCCGCGGTCGTGTTCTTCGGGTCGGTGCTGCTGCACGAGCTGGCGCACTCGGTGGTCGCCCGCCGGTACGGGCTCCGGGTCGACGGGATCACCCTGTGGCTGCTCGGCGGCGTGTCGCGCCTCGAGGGCGAGGCGCCGTCCGCCGGCGCCGCGGCCCGCATCGCCGTCGCCGGCCCCGCCGTGAGCCTGGCGCTCGCGGTCGGGTTCGGGGTCTTCGCGATCGCCGCCGCCGGCCTCGGCCTCCCCGCCGTCATCGGCGCGGGCGTCGGCTGGCTGGCGGTGATCAACGGCGTCGTGGCCGTCTTCAACCTCGTGCCGGCGGCTCCCCTCGACGGCGGCCGCATCCTCGGCGCGGCGCTCTGGGCCCACTACCGGGACCGCGACCGCGGGCAGCTCGGCGCCGCCCGCGCCGGGCGGGTGTTCGGCTGGGTCCTGATCGGCCTCGGGATCTGGGGGTTTCTCTCCGGTGCCGGCATCTTCGGCCTGTGGCCGGCGGTGCTCGGGTGGTTCGTGCTGAGCCTCGCCGACGCCGAGGCCCGCTACTACCGTCTGCGCCAGTCGACCCGAGGTCGGACCGTGGGCGAGGCCATGACCCCGGTCACGTCGGGCGAGCCCGGTTGGCTCACCGTCGACGGGTTCCTCGACCACGTCGGCGGTGCGCACGCGCGCGGGTTCGTCGTCGACCAGTGGGGCGGAGGTCCCGCCGCGTTCGTGACCGGCGACACCCTCCGCAGCGTCCCGGCGGCGGCACGCGGCAGCACCCGAGTGCTCGACGTGGCGCGGCCGCTCCACGGCGTGCCGGTCGTGCACCGAGGCGACGACCTGCTCGACGCGTGGGCGCGGACCTCGGGGCCCCGGCCGATGCTCGTCGTGCAGGACGGGGGCGACATCGTCGGCGTCGTGACCCCCGAGGATCTGCAGCGGGCGGGCGCGCCCACCGAGCTGCGCCACGGCGCGGCCCGCTGAGCCGGCGCGCCCGGCCCGGTCGTCGCGGTCAGGTCGGGGCCGGAGCGACGGGGCGAAGCACCATCTCCTGGGCGACGGACACGCCAAGGCGCCCGTCGGGACCGTGCATGGTCCCGCGGAGCAGCCCCCGGCCGGCCGTGTTCACCAGGGAGTGCACGTCGTAGAGCAGCCACTCGTCGGCGCGTAAGGGCCGGTGGAACCACACCGCGTGGTCGAGGCTCACCATCCCCTCGACCGTCCCCTCGAGGTGGCGCGGGCGGCCGCCGGTCCCGGTCATGTCGGTCGCGAAGGCGATCAGGGCGGCGTGGAGGCCGGCGTCGTCGGGCAGCCGGGCACCGACGCGCAACCACGCCCGGCTCGTGGACCGGTAGGTGCCGCCGGGTCCCGGCGGCGTCGGGCCGATCTCGGCCTTGACCCACGGCCCGGGCCCGACCACCGGGTCCAGCTCGTCGGGTTCGGGCGCGTCGAACCCGAGCGGCAGCTCATACTCGTAGCCGTCGGTGTCGGGCCCGAACGAGCAGAGCATCGAGAACACAGCGCGGCCGTCCTGGGCCGCGTCGAGGCGCCGGGTCGTGAACGAGCGACCCTCCCGGAGGGCGGCGGCGCGGTACGACAGCGGCCGGCCCGCGACGACGGACCGCAGGAAGTACCCGTGCAGCGAGTGGAGCCGACGACCGGTCGGCGTGGTCTCGACGGCGGCCGCGACGGCCTGGCCGACGACGAACCCGCCGAAGAGGCGCTCGCCGAACCAGTCGGGCGCGTCGCCGATCCAGCCCTCGCCGTCGACCCGGACCCGCAGGGAGTCGATGGTCTCGGCCACCACCCCGTCGAGGTCGCCGTCGGCCATGGCGCCGGAGGTTAGGGGCGGCGACCGGGCCGCCCGCGAGCGCGGAGGGTCGCGCTCAGGCGGTGGCGGGCGGGATCGTCCCGGCCACCTCCTGGAGCGCCGCGATCCGGTCGTCGAGCGGCGGGTGGGTCTCGAAGAGGCGGTTGAACCAGCCGTGGGCGTCCTTGGCCTCCTTCTCGAGCGGCGACGCGATCCACATGTGCGCGGTGGCGGCCGGCGCGTGCTGCACCACCGTGGAGCTGGCCTTCAGCTTCTCGAGCGCCGAGATGAGCCCCTGCGGGTTGCGGGTGATGTAGACGCCGGACACGTCGGCGAGCGCCTCCCGACGCCGCGAAACGGCGAGCTGCATGAGCGTCGCCCCGATCGGGGCGAGGATGATGAAGATGAGCGAGAACGCAAGTATGAAGATCGTGGCCTCGCTGTCCCCGCCGTTCCGGTCGCGGCCGCCGAGCCCGCCGAACAGGAGGAGCCGCAGCCCGAAGTCGGAGAGGAGGGCGATGAACCCGACGAGGGTGACGGCGATGGTGGAGATCAGGATGTCGTAGTTGTGGACGTGGCTCAGCTCGTGGGCGAGGACGCCCTCGAGCTCGGTCCGGTTCATGATCTGGAGCAAGCCGGTGGTGACCGCCACCGCCGCGTGGGCCGGGTTCCGCCCGGTTGCGAAGGCGTTCGGGGCCGGGTCGTCGACGATGTAGATCCGCGGCTTCGGCAGGCCGACGCCGATGCACAGCTCCTCCACGATGTCGTGGAGCTGCCGGTACTCGTTGGGGTCGGCCTCCTTGCCGCGCGCCGCCGCGATGGTGATGCGGTCGGAGTAGAAGTAGCTCCCCCAGACGAAGGCGATGGCGATCACGAAGGCGATGACGATGAAGGCGGGACCGAACTGGAAGGCGACGTCGAAGGCGACGACGGCGGCGGCCACGAGCACGAGGAACCCCGCCATCAGGTACACGGTGCGCCGCTTGTTGGCGCCGATCTGGGCCGTGAGGTCATGTCGCTGGGCCACGCCGTCTCCCCTTTCTGCTCCGAGCAGCATGGCCCGCGCCGGGCCGATGTGTGACATCAACCCCGCGGTCCCCGATGGCGCCGGGGCGACCTACCCGCCCACGCCGCCCGGCGCGCCCCGGCCCGGGTCGCTGATCGGCGCGCCCGGTCGGCCGCACACCGGCCCGGGCGCCGGCAGCGGCGGCGCCGGCTGGCCCGCCAGCTCGGCGCTCATGTACGCCTGCCAGATCTCGGCCGGGTAGGTGCCGCCGAACACGTCGATCCCCCCGACGTCGGTCATCGGGACCCGACCCGTCGTCGCCCCCATCCACACCGCGGTGGCGAGCTGCGGCGTGAACCCGATGAACCAGGCGTCCCCGTGGTCGTCGGTCGTGCCCGTCTTGCCGGCGGCGTCCCGTCCGGGCAGCTGGGCCCGGGTGCCGGTCCCGCGCTGGATGACCCCGCGGAGGATATCGGTCTCGCAGTCGGCGACGGCCGGGTCGAGGACCCGCTGGCCCGCCGGCTGGGTGTTGTCGATGTAGACCTTGCCGTCCGGTCCCACGACCCGCTCGATGAACGTCGGTGTGTGGCGCACGCCCTCGTCGGCGAGGGTGCTGACGACGGTGGCCATCTCGAGCGGCGTCGCCTCGGCGACGCCGAGCGTGATCGGCAGGTAGGCGGGCACCGGCCCGGTGATCCCGAGCCGGTGGGCCATGCTCACGACCGCCGGAGGCCCGAGGCTGGCGATGACGTGCGCGAACGCGCAGTTGACCGAGTTGACCGCAGCGTCGCGAAGGGACAGGGTGCCGCCGCCCGGTTCGGCGTTCACGGTCGACCACGGCGGGAACCCGGGGCGGAACGCGGAGCACGGCGAGCTGCCGTTCACGGTGTCGTCCGGCGAGTAGCCGGCCTCGAGCGCGGCGGCGAGGGTGACGACCTTGTACGTCGATCCCGGCTGCCGCCCCGGCGGGTGGGTGGCGAGGTTGTACTGGAGCCGCTCGAAACCCGGTCCGCCCGCCATCGCGCGCACCTTGCCGGTGGTCGGGTCCATCGACACGACGGCGGCGGTGAACGGCGGCTGGTTCGGCAACACGCTGCCGATCGAGCTCTGGGCCAGGAACTGCGCCGTCGGGTCCAGCGTCGTGACGACGCGCAGCCCGCCGCGGAGGACCAGCTGCACCCGGTCGCGCAGCGTCGCCCCGAGCCGCGGGTCGGCGAGGAGCCGCTGCTGGACCTCGGCCACCCACAGGTCGCGGGGCCGCAGATCGGGAGCCGGCGGCGGCACGGCGGGCAGCGGCACCAGGTCCGCGGCCGCCGCCAAGACCGGGGTGGCGTAGCCCTCGGCCACCATGCGCTGCAGGACGTCGTGGCGGCGGGCCCGAGCCGGGACCGGGTGGGTGAACGGGTCGAAGCCCGACGGGTTGGCGATGAGCCCGGCCAGCAGCGCCGCCTCCGGGAGGGTCAGCTCCCGCGGCTCCTTCCCGCGCGGGGCGGTGGCCCCGGGATCCTGGGTCAGGAAGAACCGCGCCGCGGCCGACTGCACGCCGTAGGCGCCCTCCCCGAAGTAGACGGTGTTGACGTACTCGGTGAAGATCTGGCGCTTCGACATCCGTCGGTTGAGCCGGAGGGCGAGCACCGACTCCGTCACCTTCTTCTGCAGGTCCCGGCGGGGGTCGAGGATCCGCGTCTTCACCAGCTGCTGGGTGATGGTCGAGCCGCCCTGCCGCACTCGCCCGGAGCCGACGTCGTCGACGAAGGCCCGGACCAGCCCCGCGGGGTCGACCCCGGGGTTGGTCCAGAAGGTGTGGTCCTCGGTGGCGACCACGGCGTTCACGAGCACGGCCGGGAGGTCGTCGAAGCCCACGGGCTGGCGATCCTCGAGCCCGAGCGCGGCGAGCGGGGCGCCGTTCGACGCGTACACCGTCGAGGGCAGCGACAACGGTCGGAGCCGCTCGGTGGTCGACCGGTAGCTGGCCGCGTGCGCGAACGTGGACAGGTTGGCGGCCAGGGCGGCGACGAGCACGCCGACCGCGGTCCCGCCGACGACGGTCGTCACCAGGACCTTGGGGCTCGCCCGTCGGACCGCCCGTCGAGCCCGGCGCAGCCGGGCGGCGCCGTCGGTGCGCAGCCAGGTCCACCCGCGCCGCCGCTGCCGGCGGACGGTGTCCCACGCCGCGGCGCCCGCGACGCGGCCGAGGCTGAGGGTCGCGGTCCCCACCCGGCGGAGGGCGCCGGTGACCGCGACGACCTCGACCTGCCCGCCGTCCTCCGCGGTCACGAACTCGAGCGCGCGCGCCGCCGATTCGCGCGCGCGAGCGGACAGCGGCTCGCGCCCGCGCGCGCCGTCGCCGTTCGGATGGTCACCGTGGCGACGGGCGACCCAGACCGACGGCCGTGTCCGTCCGCGCTCGGCGCCTCGTCGCGGCTCGGACGTCAGCACGAGCGGTCGTGGCCTTCCCGCGACGAAGTCGCGGTGCACGCGGGTCCCGAGTGTCGGGGCGTCACTCCGACCACTGCACCCCCTTCGCGGGGCGTCGGCCGTGAGCACCCAGTCAGCCCCAGCCCCTGATCGGGTGCCCAGCGGGGCGGCCAGCGCCTCGACTGGCCCCGTGATACCCCATCGCGGGCCGGCGCGGGGATCGGGCTCGCAGCGCGCGTCGGAGGCCGGACGCGAGCCTGGGCCCGCCCCGGAGGGCGGGCCCAGGCGAACCCAGTGGCGGAGGGAGGCGGCTAGAACTTCAGCTGGCCGGCCTCCGCCGACACGAACGCCGGCTGGAGGATGTCCAGGCCGATCGGCTTCCCGTTCACGATCCGCGAGATCGTGGTGTCGCGGGGCGGGTTCCGCTTCGAGGCGGGCCCGTAGGTGTAGTCGCCGATCAGGTTCTGGAACGTCAGCTTCGGGATCTGCTGCACGGCCTTCTGGATCCCCGCGTGGCTGAGGTCCCCGTTCTTCACGGCCTGCTCGAGCACCTGGTCGACGCCCCAGGATTCCGCGTAGCCGAACGCGAAGTACTGGTCCGGCTTCTGGGTCGGCGAGAACTGCTGCACGTCGCTGAGCATCCTCGCCATGCCGGGCACGGTCGTGTCGCCCCAGGCCGGACCCTCAGAGAGCAGCCAGAAGTGCTTGGCGTAGAAGTCGCCCTGGTCGGGGCTGGCCTCGAATCCCGAGAGCCACGTCGGCCCGAGCCCGAGCACCTGCGGCGTGAAGTTCCGACCGATCATCTTCGTGACGATCGACAGGGTGTCGTTCGGCACCGACGCCAGGAACACGGCGTCGCACTTGGCGTCGGCCAGCTGGCCCACCTGGGCGCTCACGTCCGAGCCGGTCGCGAACCGCACCGTCACCGCCGTCTTGAACTTCAGCTTCGACCCCGCGAAGCTCAGGCCCTGCAGCCCGGCGGCGCCGTACTGGTCGTCCTGGGCGATGGCGCAGATCTTCTTCCCCTGGCCGCCGTGCTTGATGTAGTAGTCGAAGCCGTTCACGGCCTCGACCTGGTAGGGCGCGCCGACCGGGACCAGCTGCGGCACCTTCACCCACAGCGAGTCGAGGGTCGCCGGGGCGGCCACGAGGCCGTCGGCCTTGAGCCGCTGCAGGACCGCCTGCACGATCTGGGTCCCGAGGACCTGGTCGAAGGCGACGACGTTGTCCTTGATCTGGTCGTAGCCCTGTAACGCGTTCGAGACCATGTACTGGCTGTCCTGCTGGACCAGCTGGACCCGGTACTTGCCGGCGACGCCGCCCTTGGCGTTCACGGAGTCCCAGTACACCTGGTTGCCGTTGGTCAGTGGCTTGCCGATGACGGCGGCGATGCCGCTGAGCGGCGTGATCACCCCGAGCTTGATGGTGTGACCGTCGAAGCCCGGCACCGTCGGCGGCGCCTTCGCTCCGTGACCGGCCGCGGCCACCGGCGACACCGAGGTGCCGATCGCGAGGGTCGCCGCAGCCAGGATCCACAGGATCCGGCCCAGGTTCTTCCGCATCGTTCCCCCCTTTGGGACGGTTCCGGCCCCGCCGCGGTCGGGTCTCCCGTGATCCTCAGTACCGGAAGGGCCAGGAACGGAAGTATGCCTGAACCCGGCGCCAAATCCCGGCCATCCCCCGGGGCTCGAAGACCAGGAAGATGATGATGAGCAGGGCGTAGATGATGGTGCTGAGGGCGCCCTTGCTCAGCCCGCTCTTGGCCGGGTCGGTCACCACGATCCCGCTGATGAGCGGGAGCGAGGTGGCGTACTGGTCGATGAGCTTCGGGAGGGCGCCGATCAGCACCGCCCCCAGGACCGGCCCGTACATGGTCCCGATGCCGCCGACCACGATGATGGCGAGGAAGGTGATCGACAGCGTGATGCCGAGGGAGGTCTCGTCGGGGGTCAGGTAGCCGAGGTAGAGGCCGTACAGCGCGCCGGCGAGCGCCGCGATGGCGCTCGAGATCACGAAGGCGCCGATCTTGTACCGGAACAGGCTCACGCCGACGACCTCGGCGGCGACGTCGCGGTCGCGCACGGCCTGGAGCGCGCGGCCGGGACGGCTGCGCACGATGTTCTTGACCAGGATCGCCACGACCGCCACGATTCCCCAGGCCAGGTACATGAGGCCCTGCTTCGGCCCCATCGACTGGCCGAACACCTTGAAGTTGCCGAGCAGGTTCAGCTTGTGGCCGGCGATGTTGTAGACGTCGGCCTTGGGCGGCATCGCGGTGCCGGCGTTCCCGCCCGTGACCGTCGTCCACTTCTGCCACAGGTACAGCGCCAGGTAGACGAGGCCGAGCGTCACGATCACCAGGTAGTTGCCGCGCAGCCGCAGAGCCGGCAGCCCGATCACGAACCCCACCACCCCGCCGAGGATCATGGCGATGATCAGGTAGACCCACAGGTTGAGGTTGTACCCATGGGGCGGCGAGCCGAGCAGGCGGCCGCCGCCGAGGTAGGCGGCGGTGAACGCGCCGAGCCCGATGAACGCGGCGTGCCCGAGCGAGGGCTGGCCCGTGTACCCGGTGAGCAGGTTCAGGCCGATCGCGCCGATGGCGGTGATCCCGGCCAGCGCGAACACGTTCGCCCACAGGTTGTCGACGAACAACGGCAGGAACAGGTACAGCGCCGCCAGCAGGACGAGGAAGGCGCGCTTCGTCCAGGTCGGGAACAGGCGCAGGTCGTCGGCGTAGCTGCGGACCATGGCGCGGTTGGCTCGAGCCATCAGACCCTCTGGACGTCTCGCGTGCCGAACAGCCCGTAGGGGCGCACGAGCAGCACCAAGAACATGATGATGTACGGGACGACGTCGGCGAACTCGGGGCCGAGCGCTGGGAACTGGGCCGGGACGTACCCGCCGGTCATCACCTGGGCCACGCCGATGATGAGGCCACCGACGACCGCCCCGCCCGGCGAGTCGAGGCCGCCGAGGATGATGGCGGGGAAGGCCCGCAGCGCGATCAGGCTGAGGCTCACGCTCAGGCCGGGCGCGGGGCCGGCGCCGCCGGCCAGCATCATCCCCCCGACCACCGCCACCGCCCCGGCGATGGCCCAGGAGAGGGCGAAGATCTGGCGGACGCTGATGCCCTGCGCCAGCGCGGCCTCCTGGTCGACGGCCGTGGCCCGCATCGCCAGCCCCGCGCGCGTGTAGCGGAAGAGGAGGAAGAAGGCGCCGAGCACGACGGCGCCGAGCACGACGGTGGCGATGTTGACCTGGAGAATGCGCACGTCGCCGAGCCGGACGGTGTGCAGCCGCCAGGGGGTCAGCACGCCCCCGGGCGGGTTGTGCCAGACCGTGGTGGTGACGGGCTCGACGAGCAGGAACAGCCCGATGGTGATGAGGATCACCGCGAAGATGGGCTGGCCGATCATCCGGCGGAGCACGAGGGCCTCGAACGCGGCCCCGATCGCGGCGCAGCACGCCATCGCGAAGACGGCGCTGACCCAGAACGGCAGCCCCCAGGTGTGCTCGGCCTGGTAGACGAGGAAGGCGCCGAAGACCACGAGGCCGCCCTGGGCGAAGTTGATGATCCGGGTGGCGCGGTAGATGACCACGAACCCGAGGGCCACGAGCGCGTACACGGCGCCCAGCGCGAGCCCGTCGCCGAGGAGGCTGAAGAACTTCGTCACTGGCCGCCTCCCGACGCGTACATCCCCTCGATGAGGTCGGCGAACTGCTCGACGACCTGCTGGCGGCGCACCTTCTGGGTCGCGGTGAGGGCACCGACCTCGCCGAGGTCGACCGGCAGCAGCTCGAACCGTCGGAGCTGCTCCGCGTCGGCCAGGCGCTCGTTGGTGTCGGCGATCTGGCGCTCGACGAGCCGCCGAACCTCGGGCTTGCTCACGAGGTCGTGCTCGGTCGTGAACTGGAGACCCTGCTGCTTCGCCCACTCTGCGACGGCAGTGCTCTCGACCCCGACGAGCGCACAGAGGTACGGCCGCCGGTCCCCCACGACCATCGCCTCGCTGATGAAGGGCGACACCTTGGCCAGGTTCTCGATCTTGGCCGGCGAGACGTTGAGGCCGCCGGCGGTCACGATGACGTCCTTCTTGCGGCCGGTGATCCGGAGGTTGCCGTCGGCGTCGAGCTCGCCGAGGTCGCCGGTGTGCAGCCAACCCTCGGCGTCGAGCACGGCGCGCGTCGCGGCCTCGTCGCCGAGGTAGCCGACGAAGTTGCCGGGGCTGCGGATCAGGATCTCGGCGTCGGCGGCGACGCGCACATCGACGCCCGGCAGGGCGGGGCCGACGGTGCCGAGCCGCACGTCGTCGGCCCGGTGCGCGGTGGCAACGGCGGTG
Organism: Acidimicrobiia bacterium; assembly: GCA_035948415.1. Lineage (NCBI taxonomy): Bacteria > Bacillati > Actinomycetota > Acidimicrobiia > Acidimicrobiia bacterium. The sequence goes on from DASZJD010000026.1 coordinate 29,704, forward strand.
TCCTCGGTCTGGCCGTAGGTCTCCCGGAGCGGGACGCCGAGCGACCACCAGTACTCGAGGACCTCCGGCGCGATAGGCGCCGCCCCGGAGAGGGCGATGCGCACCCGCGAGAGTCCGACCTTCTGGCGCAGGGTGCGGAACAGCAGGAGCCACCCGACGGCGGCCCAGAACCGGCTCCCCGCTCGGCCCCGCCGGCGAGCCTCGCCGATCCGGGCCCCCTGACGCTGGCAGGTCGCGTACACCTGGCGCTTCAGCCAGCTGGCGTTCCGCACGCGGAAGAGCACGGACCCCATGAGGCGCTCCCAGACCCGCGGCACCCCCAGGAAGAAGGTGGGCTGCACCTCCCGCAGGTCGTTGGCGAAGGATTCGCCGCCCTCGCCGAAGTTGACGACGTACCCGGCGTGCACGGCCGCGATGACCGAGACGAGCCGCTCGGCGACGTGGCTGAGCGGCAGGTAGGAGAGGATCTCGTCGTCGCGGCGGGCGCCGAAGAACTCGGTGAGGATGCTCGCCGCCGCGCTCAGGTTGGCGTGCGAGAGCATCACGCCGCTCGGCGGGGCGCCCACGCCGGACGTGTACACGACGACGGCGACGTCGCCGCCGCCCCGGAGCTGGGCCACGAGCTCGCCCCACAGCTCGAGGACCCCCCGGGCCGGCTGCTCGCCGAGGTTCTCGAGCTCGTCGAGGCTCATCGTCATGGGGTCCAGGAGCGACTGGATTCCCCGGGTGTCGAGCACCACGATCTTCTCGAGGCGGGGCAGGTCACCCCGCACGGCGAGCGTCTTGTCGAGCTGCTCCTCGTCCTCGACGAACACGACCCGAGCCTCGGAGTCGCGCAGCACCTGGGCCACGCCCGCCTCCACCTCGCTCGGGTACACGCCGACCGTCACCGCGCCGACGCTCTGGATGCCCAGGTCGGCGAACAGCCACTCCGGCCGGTTCTCGCTGAGCACCGCCACCCGGTCCCCCGGCCCGAGGCCCAGCTCGCGGAGGCCGAGCGCGACGGTCGCGACCCGGGCGGCGTACTCACCCCAGGAGATCTCGAGCCAGCGGCCGAGCCGCTTCACGCGCAGGGCCGGGTCCCGCGGCCGGGTCTCGGCCTGCGCGAGGAGTCGGGCCGGGAGGGTGGCGGCGCCGAGCCTCGAGCCCGCGGGGGTCTCGACCCCGGCGGTCACGGCTCGGCCCTCGCCTCGCTCATCGGCGGGCCCGGCGGCTCGTCGGGCTGCCCGAGGTAGGCCTCGATGACCCGTGGGTCGGCCTGCACCTCCGGCGGCGCCCCGGTGGCGATCGGCTGCCCGAAGTCGAGGGCCATCACCCGGTCGGCGATGTCCATGACGAGATGCATGTCGTGCTCCACCAGGATCATCGAGAGCTCGAACTCGGCCCGGACCTGGAGGATGTAGCGGGCCATGTCCTCGGTCTCCTCGAGGTTCATGCCGGCGACGGGCTCGTCGAGCAGGAGCAGCTTCGGCTCCATCGCCAGGGCCCGCCCGAGCTCGACCCGCTTCTGGATGCCGTACGGGAGCATGCCGACGGGCTGGTAGCGGTAGGGGCCGAGCTCGATGAGCTCGATGACCTCCTCGACCCGCTCGCGGTTGGCGACCTCCTCTCGCTTGGCTCGCCCCAGCCACACCGCGCCGGCGAGGAAGCCTGTCTTCATGAGGTGATGGCGGCCGAGCATCAGGTTGTCGATCACGTTCAGGTTCACGAACAGGCCGAGGTTCTGGAACGTGCGGGCGATGCCCATCGCGGCGGTGGTCGCCGGCCGCTTCCCGATGATCTCCTCCCCCTCGAAGCGGATGTGCCCGGACTGCGGCCGGTACACCCCGTTGAGGCAGTTGAAGATCGACGTCTTGCCGGCGCCGTTCGGCCCGATGATCGCGAAGAGCTCGTTCGGTCGAACCTCGAAGGTCACGTCCTGCAGCGCGCTGACGCCGCCGAACCGGAGGGTGACGGCCTCGACGTCGAGGAGGGCGGGTCCGCCGACTGCGCTCATGCGCTCCAGCGCTTGCGCCGCCGGTAGGTCTTGAGGTCGCGGAACGAGCGGCCACCGGTCTCGCCGACGCCGAGGTAGAACTCCTGGATGTCGGCGTCGGCAAGCAGCGCCGGACCCGGCCCGTCCTTGGCGATGAGGCCGTTCTCGAGCACGTAGCCGTGGTTGGCGATCGAGAGCGCCATCGTGGCGTTCTGCTCGACGAGCAGCACGTCGGTGCCGGACTGCTTGATCTCGACGATCAGCTGCCGGATCTGCTGGACGATGAGCGGGGCGAGCCCGAGCGAGGGCTCGTCGAGCACGAGCAGCCGCGGCGCCGCCATCAGGGCCCGGCCCATGGCCAGCATCTGCTGCTCACCGCCCGACAGGTAGCCGGCCGTGGAGCGGAGCCGGTCGCGGAGGAGCGGGAAGAGCTGGAGGACGTGCTCGTAGGTGTCCTTGACCGACGTTCGGTCCCCGCCCCGCGGGCGCCCGCCGCGGCCGAGCGCGGCGCCGATGACGCTCGTCACCGCGGCGACGCCGCCACCGAGTCGCGTGTACGCCCCGGCCCGGAGGTTCTCGTCGACGGTGAGCTCGGCGAAGATGCGGCGGCCCTCCATCACCTGGGCCATGCCGCGCCGGACGATGGCGGCGGCGTCGAGGCCGTCGATGCGCTCGCCCTCGAGCTCGACGCTGCCCTTCGTGATGGAGCCGCGGTGGAACCGCAGCAGCCCCGACACGGCCCGGAGCAGGGTGGTCTTGCCGGCCCCGTTGGCGCCGAGCAGCGCCACGATCGACCCCGGTCGCACCTCGAGGCTCACGCCCCGCAGCACGTGGATGGCGGAGCCGTAGACGACCTCGACGTTGCGGACGGCGAGCGTCGGCGTGCTCGCACCCCCCGATGCCACGGGCCCGACACTAATGATCGGCCCCCGCCTCGGACAGGGCCGACCGCCAGGATCGGCCGGCGGGCCGCCGTCAAGCCCGGCCTCGGAGGCGCCGATACCCGGGGGATGGCGATCGGGGGGTCGAGCAGAGGGATCGGGCGTCGGGTGGCCGACGCCCTCGCGCCGGGCTTTGCGTCGACCTGGGTCGCGAGCGGGTTCACCGCCGCCGCCTTCATCGTCCTCGACAGCTTCGGGGTGCTCGGCAACCTGCCGGTCGAGGTCCTGCTGGGCCTGCTCGCCGCCGCCGCGATCGTCGCCGAGGCGTCGCGGCGGCTCGCCGGCACGGACCCGAGCACGCCCGCGCTCTGGGCCACCGTCGGCGTCCAGATCCTCGCGGTCAGCGTCGTGATCTACGCCATCGGCTGGGGTGGCGCCCTGGGCATCGGCTACGTGTTCGTGATCGCCCGACAGATCGAGGACTACGGCCCCCGGGTGTGGCGACCGGCCGTGGTGTGGACGGCCGCGGGGATGACCGGCGGCCAGCTCGCGATCGCGACCGGCGGGCTCGGCAGCTACATCAGCCAGCCCGAGGTGCACGGCTTGACGCTCCTCATGGGCCTCGGCGTCGCCTTCATCGCCGAGATGCTGGCGGGCAAGGTCGACGAGCAGCGCCGCAGCGCCGCCGAGCTGCGGGCCAGCGAGGCGGACTTCCGCCAGCTGTTCGCCGCCAACCCGCAGCCCATGTGGGTCTTCGACGCCGAGACGCTGGCCTTCCTGGAGGTGAACGACGCCGCCGTCCGGCACTACGGGTACAGCCGCGAGGAGTTCCTGGCCCGCCGCGTCGTCGACATCCGACCGGTCTCGGAGGTCCCCTCGTTCCTCGCCCACCTCGAGGGCACGCACGACCGCGACATCGTGCAGGGCGAGTGGCGGCACGTCCTGAAGGACGGACGCGTGATCGACGTCGAGGTTCGCAGCCACACGTTCGTGTTCGAGTCGCGAGCGGCGGTCCTCGTCGCGGTGCAGGACGTCACCGAGCGCAACTCGCTGCAAGCCGAGCTCCAGCACCAGGCCTTCCACGACTCGCTCACGGGCCTCGCCAACCGGGCCCTGTTCAGCGACCGGGTCGAGCACGCCATCCAGCGGGGAGCTCGGGATTCGAGCACCGCCGGCGTGCTGCTCCTCGACCTCGACGGGTTCAAGACCGTGAACGACAGCCTCGGCCACACCGCCGGCGACGAGCTGCTGGTCGCCGTCGCCCAGCGGCTGCGCGCCGTGCTGCGGCCGAGCGACACCGCCGCCCGGCTCGGCGGCGACGAGTTCGCGGTCCTGCTCGAGGACCTCACCGGGGGCGAGGAGGCGTGCGAGGTCGCCGAGCGGGTCCTCGAGGCGGTCGACCGGCCGTTCGCGCTGGCGGGGACCGAGGTCGTCATCCACGCCAGCGTCGGCATCGCCGTCGTCGGTCACCTGGGCGCCGACCCGGAGGCGCTGCTGCGCAACGCCGACGCCGCCATGTACAGCGCCAAGAACGGGGGGAAGGGCTGCTACCGGCTGTTCGAGCCCGCGATGCACTCCGCTGCGGTGGCCCGCCTCCAGCTCGAGGGCGACCTGCGCCAGGCCGTCGAGGCTCGCCAGTTCGTCCTCCACTACCAGCCGGTCGTGTCGCTCACGGCCGGGCGCGTCGTGGCCCTCGAAGCCCTGATCCGCTGGCAGCACCCGACCCGTGGGCTCATCCCGCCCGCCGACTTCATCCCGATCGCCGAGGAGAACGGGCTCATCGTCGACATCGGGCGGTGGGTCCTCGCCGCCGCGTGCCGGCAGGCCCGCATCTGGCAGGAGGCGCACCCGCACCTGAGCCTGACCATCGCGGTGAACCTCTCGCCCCGCCAGCTCGCCGACCCGGGCCTCGTCGGTGACGTTCGCCGGGCCCTCGCCGAGAGCTGCCTCGCCCCCGAGACGCTCACCCTCGAGATCACCGAGAGCGTGCTCGTCGACAACGTCGGCGGCGCCATCGCGCGCCTCGGCGAGCTCAAGGACACCGGGGTCCGTCTCGCCATCGACGACTTTGGCATCGGCTACTCGTCGCTCGGCGCCCTCGGGAGCCTCCCGGTCGACACGCTGAAGATCGACAAGGCCTTCATCGACGGGGTGACGACCGGCGTCGAGGCCGACGCCCTGGTCCAGGCGATCCTGCGGCTGGCCCGCACCTTCCACCTCGTCACCATCGCCGAGGGTGTCGAGCGCCCGGACCAGCTGCGCCGGCTCGAGGAGCTCGGCTGCGACCAGATCCAGGGGTTCTGCTTCTCGAGGCCGATCCCCGGCGACCGGGTGGAGGCCCTCCTGCGCCGCGTCCCCGTCGCCACGCCGGCCGGCGTCGCTGCGCTCGCCCCGCAGCCGGTCCTCACCGACCAGTAGCGCCCGCGCTCCCCCACGCCCGCCTCCGGGACCACCGGGCGCGGCCCCGTACGCTCGGCCCGTGAAGGTCCGCGCCGCGCCGCTGCTCGACCCGACGGGACCCGGGCCCGGCCGCGACGTCGACGAGCTGCTCGCCGCCGCCGGCCTGCCGCCGCCACCCGGGTCCCACCCCGTCGCGGCGCCGACGGGAGAGCTGACCGCGTGGGCCGCGTCCGGCGGGATGGCCCTCACCGGCTGGCCCGACCAAGCCCCCCTGCCGCCGCCGGCGCCGGTGCTCGGCCGGCTCGGCGCCGTCACGGCGGCGATCGCCGCGGTCACGAGCCGGCTCGGCGATCGCGTCGACGTCGACCTGCCGGTCACCCTGTTCGGCCGGGCCGCGCTGCTCGCGGGCCGGCGAGCCGGCACCACGTCGGTCGGCGGCTCGTGTCAGCTCCTGCCCGCGGCCGACGGCTGGCTGGCCCTGAACCTGCCCCGGTGGGAGGACGCCGAGGCCGTGCCGGCGCTCGTCGGCCGGGCGGTCACCGACCCGTGGGGGCCGCTCGGCGGGTTCGCGCGCTCGCGTCCGGCGGCCGACGCGGCGGCGCGGGCCCAGGAGCTCGGCATCCCCGCGGCCGCGCTCGGCGAAGCTGGCGACGCGCGGGTCCGCGCCCGCCGCCTCGGTGCCCCCGCCGCGGTCCGGAGCCGCCCGCTCGTGGTCGACCTGTCGGCCCTGTGGGCCGGCCCGGTCGTCGCGCACGTGCTCGGCCGCGCCGGCGCGCGCGTGGTCAAGGTGGAGACGCCCGAGCGGCCGGACGGGGCCCGACGCGGGCCGCGGGCGTTCTTCGACTGGCTCCACGCCGGCCACGAGAGCGCGGCCTGGGACTTCACGACCCCGGACGGCTCGGCGCGGCTCCGAGCCCTGCTGCGTCGCGCCGACGTCGTCATCGAGGCGTCGCGACCGCGCGCCTTGCGCCAGCTGGGCCTCGACGCCGAGGAGCTCGTCGCCGAGCGGCCCGGCCGGACGTGGCTCTCGATCACCGCCTACGGGCGAGGCGGCCCGTGGTCGAACCGGGTCGGCTTCGGTGACGACGTCGCCGCGGCGGCGGGGCTCGTCGCCCGCGACCCGGCCGGCGTCCCGGTCTTCTGCGGCGACGCCATCGCCGACCCCGTGACCGGCCTCGTCGCGGCCCTCGCCACCCTGACGGCCGTGGCCGCGGGCGGCGGCTACCTCCTCGACGTCTCGCTCGCCGCCGCCACCGCCTTCGTCGGGCGGCCGGCCGCGCCACTGGTGCCGGAGCTGCTCCCGCTCGGTCCAGGCCGGTGGGCGGTCCGCGACGGTGCCGGCGAACAGGAGGTGCTCGCCCCGCGCCCGCCGACGCCCCTCCGCGAGGCCGAGCCCCTCGGGGCTTCGACCGCGGTCGTGCTCGGCGAGCTCGGCGACGCCGACGCGCGGCGCTAGGCCCGGGCCGCGCCCGGCGCGGCGTCGGTGGCCGGCGCCATCGCCGCCGCGGCGCGCTCGACGGCCCGGATGATGCCCTGGTAGCCGGTACAGCGGCAGAGGTTCCCCGACAGCGCCTCTCGGATCGCGCGTGGCGACGGATCGGGGTTGGTGGCGAGGAAGGCGTGCACCGACACCACGAACCCGGGCGTGCAGAAGCCGCACTGCAGGCCGTGCTCCTCCCGGAAGGCCTCCTGCACCGGGCTCAGCGTCCCCGGCTCGGCGAGCCCCTCCACCGTGGTGACGGCGGCGCCGTCGGCCTGGACCGCGAAGAGCAGGCACGAGCGCACCGCGACGCCGTCGACGATGACGGTGCAGGCGCCGCACACGCCGTGCTCGCAGCCGAGATGGGTGCCGGTCAGGGCGCAGTCCTCGCGCAGGAAGTCGGCCAGCGTCTTGCGGGGCTCGACGACGGCGCGACGTTGCTCGCCGTTCACCGTGACCGCGACCGGCAGCTCGGTCACGACGCCGCCGCTTCCAGGGCGCGGGCCAGCGCGCGCGCGACGACGTGGGCGCCCACCATGCGCCGATACCGCGCCGAGGCGTGCACGTCGTCGGGCGGGTCGAGGTCGCGGACGGCGAGCTGGCCGAGCTCGGCGAGGTCGAGCTCGGCCGCGGCGCGGCCGAGCAGGCTCGCCTCGGCCTCCGGTGCTCGCAGCGGGGTGCTGGCCATCCCGAAGAGCGCCACGGCGGCGCGCTCGACCCGGCCGTCGCGATCCAGGGCCACCCCGGTGGCGGCGCCGGTCAGCGCGAAGTCGCCGTGCCGGCGCGCCACCTCCTCGACCGCGAACCCGCAGCGTCCGGGCCAGACCGGGAACCGGGCCGCGACGAGGAGCTCGTCGGGCTCGAGCGCGGTGGTCCAGTTCCCGACGAAGAACTCGGCCGCCGGCACCACGCGGGTCGCGGCGGTCGTCGCCACCTCGAGCTCGGCGTCGAGCGCCAGCGCCACCGCCGGCAGCTCGCTGGCCGGGTCGGCGTGGGCGAGCGAGCCGCCGACGGTGCCCCGGTTCCGGATCTGGAAGTGGCCGATCAGGGGCGCGGCCAGGGTGAGGAGGGGCACGTCGGCCGCCGCCTCGGCCCGCTCGAGGGTGGCCTGGCGGGTCATCGCGCCGACGACGAGCGTGCCGTCGCGCCGGCGGAGGCCGGTGAGCTCCTCGACCCGGTTCAGGTCGACGAGGTGCTCGAACCGGGCCAGGCGGAGGGCCAGCATCGGGACGAGGCTCTGCCCGCCGGCGAGGGGCTTGGCCTCGTCGCCGTGCGCCGCGAGCACGGCGACGGCGTCGGCGACGGTCTCGGGCGCGTGGTACTCGAACGGCGCAGGCTTCACGGGGCCTCCTGGCGCGGGAGCCTACGGCCTGGCCCGGTCGCGCCGCCCCGCTACGGGACGCTGAAGCGGTAGCCCATGCCGGCCTCGGTGTGGAAGTACCGGGGCTGGGACGGCTCGGGCTCGAGCTTGCGCCGGACGTGGGCCATGAAGACGCGCAGGTAGTGGGTCTCCCGCTCGTAGCCCGGCCCCCACACCTCGCGGAGGAGCTGACGGTGCGAGAGCAGCTTGCCGGGGTTGCGGACGAGGAGCTCGACGAGGCCCCACTCGGTCGGCGTGAGCCGGACCTCGTCGCTGCCGCGGACGACGCGCTTCGTCGCCAGGTCGATCGTGAAGTCCGGCGTCTCGATGACGGCATCTTCCTCCGCCGGCGCGGCACGGCGCAGCGCCGCCCGCAGCCGAGCCAGGAACTCGTCCATGCCGAAGGGCTTCGTGACGTAGTCGTCGGCGCCGGCGTCGAGGGCTGCGACCTTGTCCGGCTCGGTGTCGCGTGCCGACAGCACGACGATCGGGACCCGGCTCCACCCGCGGAGGCCGGCGATGACGTCGACGCCGCGGATGTCCGGCAGCCCGAGGTCGAGCACGACCACGTCGGGGTGGTGGCGCGCGGCGAGATCGAGGGCCTGCTCGCCGTCGGCGGCGAGGTCGACGTCGTAGCCGCGGACCCGCAGGTTGATCCCGAGGGTGCGTCGGATCTCGGGCTCGTCGTCGACGACGAGGACGCGGCTCACGTCTCCGCCCGCGGCACCGACATGACCATGGTGAGGCCGCCGCCGGGGGTGTCCTCGACCGAGAGGTCGCCGCCCATCGCCTCGACGAAGCCGCGCGCGACGGCGAGGCCGAGACCCACGCCGGTGGAGTTCGAGCGGTCGCCGAGCCGCTGGAAGGGCCGGAAGATCGTCTCGCGCTGCTCGGCGGTGACGCCGGGCCCGGCGTCGATGATCCGGAGGTCGACGTTGGTCCCGAAGCAGCCGGCCTCCACCCGCACCCGCTGGTCGGGCGGCGACCACTGCACGGCGTTCTCCAGCACGTTGGCGATGGCGCGCTCGAGCAGGCTGGCGTCGGCGTGGACGCGCGGCAGCGTCTCGGGCAGGTCGAGGGCGACCCGCCTGGCGCCGTCGGGGAGCTCGGCGACGACCTGGGGCACCACCTCCTCGAGCCCCACGTCGCGCAGCACGGGCTCGAGGGTGCCGGCCTGGAGCCGACCCATGTCGAGCAGGTTGTTGATGAGGGACGTCAGGCGGTCGGCGCCCCGGTCGACGGCCTCGAGCAGGTCGCGCTGCGCGTCCGGCGGCCAGTCGACGTCCTGCTGAAGCAGGCTCGTCACCGACGCTTTGATCGACGCCAGCGGGGTGCGCAGGTCGTGCGACACCGCCGCGAGGAGGGCGGTGCGCAGCTGGTTGGCCTCGGCGAGCCCGGTGGCCAGGGCGGCCTCGGCTCGGAGCTGCCGGGATTCGAGGGCCAGCGACAGCTGGGCGGTGAACGCCTCGAGGAGCCCGAGGTCCTCGGGGTCGACGTCCGGCCCGACCAGCACCAGCTGCTCGTCGTCGTCGAGGGGCACGCTGAGGTCGGCGTCCTCGGGACGCTCAGGGACGGGCTCCCCGACCGAGGTCTCCACCCGCCAGTGCTCGCCCTCCCGGCGCAGCACCGCCGCCGCGGTGATGCCGAAGGTGTCGCGCAGCCGGGTCATGAGCACGGCGAGGGGGTCGTCGGCGCCGATGACGGAGCCGCTGAGACGGGCCAAGGTCCGCGCCTCGGCCTTGGCGTGCGCGGCCTCGGCGGCGCGCCGAGCGGTCAGGGCGACGAAGCCGCTCACGGTGAGCCCGACCGCGAGCAGCGCGATCAAGGCGATGACGTTGGCCGAGCTGCCGATCGCGAGCTGGTGGACGGGCGAGATGAAGAAGTAGTCGGCCAGCAAGAAGGCGGCGACGCTCGTGGCGACGCCGGGCCGCAGGCCGCCGACGCCGGCCGCGGCGACGACGAGGAGGACGTAGACGAGCAGCGCCGCGGGCAGCGTGAACGTGCCCCGCGCCGACGTCATGATCAGCGTCGACGCCGGCAGGCTGACCGCGGCGAGCGCCCACGCCGCCAGCTCCCGGCGTCGGGAGGGGCCACGGGGCGGCCGGGGGACGATGACCGGCGGCAGGCCCGGCTCGGGGGCGTCGCCCGAGATCACGTGGACGTCGATCGTGTCCGTCTGGCGGATGACCCGGGCGACGACCGAGCCTCGGACCAGCTCGCTCCAGCGGGAGCGTCGGGAGGCTCCGATCACGAGCTGGGTGGCGTGCTCGGCCTTCGCGAACTCGACGAGGGCTCGCCCGACGTCGTCGCCGGCGACCTCGTGGTAGGTGCCGCCGAGGGCCTCGAGGAGCCCCCGGTGCTCGGCGAGGCGGACGTCGTCCCGCCGCTCGGCGAGCCCGCTGGTGTTCCGGATGTGGACGCCGACGAGGTCGCCGCGGGTTCGCTGGGCCATGCGGGCGGCCCGGCGGATCAAGACGTCGCCGTGCAGAGCGCCGGTGAGCGCGACCACGACCCGCTCGCGCGTCTCCCACGAGGCGTCGATCCCGTGGTCCTCCATGTACTGCTGGAGGGACTCGTCGACCCGGTCCGCGACCCACAGGAGGGCCAGCTCGCGCAGGGCGGCGAGGTTCCCGGGGCGGAAGTAGTTGGCGAGCGCGGCGTCGACCCGCTCGGAGGGATAGATGTTGCCGTGCGCCATCCGCCGTCGGAGCGCCTCCGGCGTCATATCGACGAGCTCGACCTGCTCGGCGGCGCGCACCTTGGCGTCGGGGATCGTCTCGTGCTGCTTGACCCCGGTGATGCGCTCGACGAGGTCGTTCACCGACTCCAGGTGCTGGATGTTCAGCGTCGAGATCACGTCGATTCCGGCGTCGAGGATCTCGTCGACGTCCTTCCATCGCTTCTCGTTGCGCGAGCCGGGGACGTTGGTGTGCGCGAGCTCGTCCACGAGGACCTGCGCCGGCTTGCGGGCGATGATGGCGTCGACGTCCATCTCCTCGAACTCGCGGTCGCGGTAATGGACGGCCTGCCGCGGGACGACCTCGAGGTCCCCGACCTGGGCGGCCGTGTTGGCGCGGCCGTGGGTCTCGACGAACCCCACGACGACGTCGGTGCCGCGGCTGTGGCGGCGGCGACCCTCGTTGAGCATGGCGTAGGTCTTGCCGACGCCGGGCGCGGCGCCCAGGTAGATGCGGAGTCGGCCGCGGGCCATCGCCGCGCCGCTACCGGCCGAGGCGGTCGAGGGCCAGGTTCAGCGACAGGACGTTCACGGTCGTCTCGCCGAGGACGCCGGCGGTGCGGCTCGACTGGTGCGCCTCCACGAGCTGCAGCACCACCGCCGCCGGGAGATGCCGGGCCGCGGCGACCCGCGGCGCCTGCAGCCGCGCGTTCGCCACCGAGATGTCCGGATCGAGGCCCGACGCCGACGCCGTCACGGCGTCGACCGGCACCGGGGCGCCCGCGGGGAGGCGGTTGAACGCTCGGTAGGCGAGGACCCGCTCCGGGACCGTGTCCGGGTCACAGACGAAGGACCCGTCCGGGCTCCGGGCGTACCGCTGCCCCGCCGACGGCTTCGTGACCGGATGGCCCTGCGGGTCGGTGGGGACGCAGGCGGGGTCGGCCGCGGTCGCGAACGGGTTGGCGCTCGACGGGTTGCCGCGGCGGTCCACGGTGTTGAGCCGGGGGACGAAGCCGATCAGGAGCGGGTTCGTCGGACCGAGGTTCGACGCCCCGCTCAGCGTCGGGTCGTACCCAGCCGTCGTCTTCGCGGCGGCGCCCGAGGCCGCCGAGGGACGGGACTGGAAGTACTGCGGCAACGGGTTGCCTTCCGCGTCCGTGAAGCTCTGGCCGATCAGGTGGGAACCGACGACCTGGCCGCCGCGCCGGACCAGCGAGCCGTTGGCCTTGTCCCGGATCCCGACCTGCGCGATCCCGGTGACGACCAGAGGATACGCGACGCCGGTCAGGGCCGTGAACACGACCATCGCCAACAACGCAGGCAGCAGCTGTCGCCGCATCTACTTGACCCCCAAGGCCGTGATCAAGAGGTCGATGAGCTTGATGCCGATGAACGGCGCGACGACGCCGCCCAACCCGTAGATGAAGAGGTTCCGTCGCAGGAGCTGGGTCGCGGCCTTCGGCACGAACTTCACGCCGCACAGCGCCAGCGGGATGAGGGCGACGATGATGAGCGCGTTGAAGATGACCGCCGACAGCACCGCCGAGCGTGGGGTCGCCAGACTCATGACGTTGAGGTCGTTGAGCACCTTGACGGTGGCGAACCCGGCGAACATGGCCGGGATGATCGCGAAGTACTTGGCGACGTCGTTGGCGATCGAGAACGTGGTGAGCGAGCCGCGCGTGATCAGCAGCTGCTTGCCGATCTCGACGATGTCGATGAGCTTCGTGGGGTCCGAATCGAGGTCGACCATGTTGCCGGCCTCCTTGGCGGCCTGCGTGCCGGTGTTCATCGCCACGCCCACGTCGGCCTGCGCCAGCGCGGGCGCGTCGTTCGTGCCGTCGCCGGTCATCGCGACGAGCCGTCCGCCCCGCTGCTCGCGCTTGATGAGCTGCATCTTGTCCTCGGGTGTCGCCTCGGCGAGGAACTCGTCGACGCCCGCTTCCTTCGCGATGACCGCGGCCGTGCGCGGGTTGTCACCGGTGATCATCACGGTGGAGATGCCCATGCGACGCAGGTCCGCGAAGCGCTGGGAGATGCCGGGCTTCACGATGTCCTTGAGGTAGATCACGCCCAGGGCTCGCGCGTGCGCCGGCGCGCTCCCATCGCCGCTCTCGGCCACGACGAGCGGCGTCCCGCCTTGGCCCGCGATCGAGTCGACGGTGGTGGCGACCTGCGACGGGAACGACCCGCCCTGCTCCTCGACCCAGCGTCGCACCGCGTCGGCCGCCCCCTTCCGCACCGACCGGCCCTCGAGGTCGACGCCGCTCATGCGGGTCTGGGCCGTGAAGGGCACGAGGTCCGCGCCGGTGAGCTCGCGTTCGCGCAGCCCGTAGCGCTCCTTCGCCAGCACCACGATCGAGCGTCCCTCGGGCGTCTCATCGGCGAGCGACGAGAGCTGCGCGGCGTCGGCGAGCTCGGCCTCGGCGACCCCCTCGGCGGGGAAGAAGGCGTCGGCAGCGCGGTTGCCGAAGGTGATGGTGCCGGTCTTGTCGAGGAGCAACGTCGCGCAGTCCCCGGCCGCCTCCACGGCCCGGCCGGACATCGCCAGCACGTTGCGGCGGACGAGGCGGTCCATGCCGGCGATGCCGATCGCCGAGAGCAGCCCACCGATCGTCGTGGGGATCAGGCACACGAGCAGCGCCACCAAGATCACGATGCTCTGCTCGGCCTTCGAGTAGATCGCGAAGGGCTGCAAGGTCACGGTCGCCAGCAGGAAGATGATGGTGAGGACGGCGAGCAGGATGTTGAGGGCGATCTCGTTCGGCGTCTTCTGGCGCTGCGATCCCTCGACGAGCGCGATCATGCGGTCGAGGAAGGTCTCGCCGGGCCGGGCCGTGATCCGGACCACGATCTGGTCCGAGAGGACGCGAGTGCCGCCGGTCACGGCCGAGCGGTCCCCACCCGATTCGCGGATGACCGGCGCCGATTCGCCGGTGATCGCCGATTCGTCGACGCTGGCGATGCCCTCGATGACCTCGCCGTCGCTGGGGATCATCTCTCCCGCCGACACGACGCACTCGTCATCGACGGTCAGCTCGGTGCTGGGGACGTCCTCGAGCGTCCCGTCGGCGCGCCGCCGGTGGGCGACGGTCTCCGAGCGTGTCCGCCGCAACGTGTCGGCCTGCGCCTTGCCCCGGCCCTCGGCGACCGCCTCGGCGAAGTTGGCGAAGAGGACGGTGAACCACAGGAACAGCGCCACCAGGCCGGCGAAGACGCTGAGGTGCGCGCTCGACGTGGGCAGGTCCCGGAAGAAGAGGACCGTGACCAGCACGCTGCCGACCCCGACGACGAACATGACCGGGTTCCGCGCCAGCGTGCGGGGGTTCAGCTTGATGAAGCTGTCCACGACGGCACGGCCGACGATCTGCCGGTCGAACAGCGAGCGGGACTCCACGGGCATGGCGGCGGTGACTCCTAGACCTTCAGCGCTTCGACGAGGGGGCCGAGCGCCAGCACGGGCAGGAAGGTGAGCGCGCCGACGATCACGATCACGCCGATCACCAACACCACGAACAGCGGCGTGTGGGTCGGGAAGGTCCCCGCCGACGGCGGGACCGGCCGCTTGCGCACGAGGGAGCCGGCGAGGGCGAGGGTCGGGATGATGAGGAAGAAGCGGCCGACCAGCATGGCGACCGCCAGCGCGGAGTTCAGGAACGAGGTGTTGGCGTTGAGGCCGGCGAAGGCCGAGCCGTTGTTGTTCGCGGCGGAGGTGAACGCGTAGACGAGCTCGGTGAATCCGTGGGCACCTGGATTCAGGATCGAGGTGTTCTTGACCGAGTTCACGAACACCGCGATGGCGACGCCACCAAGCAGCACGAGCGGCATGGCCAGGATGTAAAGGGCGACGAGCTTCACCTCGGACGCCTGGATCTTCTTCCCGAGGTACTCGGGTGTTCGCCCGACCATGAGCCCGGCGATGAACACCGAGAGGATCGCGAACACGAGCAGCCCGTTGAGGCCGACGCCCACCCCACCGGGGCTGACCTCGCCCAGCTTCATGTGGGCCAGCACGAGGAAGCCGCCGGTCGGCGTGTAGCTGTCGTGCATCGAGTTCACGGAGCCGTTCGAGGTGCCGGTCGCCGACGCCCCCCAGAGGGCCGACGCGCTGGGCCCGAACCGCGACTCCTTGCCCTCCATGTTCCCGCCCGGCTGGGCCGAGGTGGCGACCTCCGTGGCTCCCCGTGCCGACAGGCGCGGGTTGCCCGAGGTCTCGGCCTGCATCGTCCCGATCGACACGCCGAGCCAGATCACGAACATGATCGCGAAGACCGCGTAGCCCTGGCGTCGGTCCTTCACCATGCGCCCGAAGGTGAACGCCAGCGCGAAGGGGATGATGAGGATCGCGTACAGCTCGAGGAAGTCGCTCAGTTTCGTCGGGTTCGAGAACGGGTGCGCGGAGTTGACGTTGAAGAAGTCACCCCCGTTCGATCCGAGCTGCTTGATCGACTCCATGCTGGCGTTCGGCCCGCCCGGGATCCGCTGGGTCGCACCGGCGACGGTGTGCGCGGTCGTGAACCCGTGGGTGTTCTGGATGACGCCCTGGGTCACGAGCACGACCGCGAACACGAAGGAGATCGGGAGCAGCACCCGGATCGTGGTGCGGATCAGGTCGACCCAGAAGTTGCCGACTGTCCGCTGCGCCGTTCGCGACAGGCCCCGCAGCAGCGCGGCCATCACGGCCATGCCGGCGGCGGCGGACACGAACTGCTGCACGGTCAGGCCCACCATCTGGGTGAGGTGGCTCAGCGTCGATTCGCCGCCGTAGGCCTGCCAGTTCGTGTTCGTCAAGAAGCTGACCGCGGTGTTCATCGACAGCGCCGGCGCGACCGCGGCCACGTTCGTCGGGTTGAAGGGCAGGCTCGACTGCACCCGCTGGAGCACGTAGAGGATGAAGAACCCGACGACGCTGAACGCGAGCAGCGACAGCGTGTAGACGGTCCAGTGCTGCTCGCGCTCCGGGTCGATCCGACAGACCCGGTAGATGAGCCGTTCGACGGGTCGCGCCAGCCGGTCGCCCACCATGGGGCCGCCCTCGTACACGCGGGCGATGTAGAAGCCGAGCGGCGGCGCCGTCACCAGGAGGAGCACGACGAGCGCGGCGAGCTGCCCCCACCCGGCGGCGGTCACTAGAAGCGCTCCGGGAAGAGCAACGCCGCGAACAGGTAGGCCGCCAGCAGGACGGCGAGCACTAGCCCGGCGATGTTGTCGCCCGTCATCAGCGGGCGGGCTCGGCGTCGCCGGCGCCGTCCTCCTCGGCCACGGGTAGGTCGCGGTCCGCGCCGACGATCCGGTCACAGGCCCGCACGTAGGCGAGGCACAGGCCGAAGAACCCGACGACGAAGAGCGCCACGAACACATCCGCCATCTCTTGCTCCGTTCGTCAGATGGGCGAGGCCTCGGAGATGGTGCCCGATCCTGCCCGGCCCGTGTCTTAGCGCCCCCGATGCTCGCCATCTCGCCGCTTTACGGGTCCTTAGCGCCGCCGCCGGATCTCTTAGCGGCGCCGCAACGCCACGCGCGCCGAGCGCGCCGCCGACACAACCCGGCCCGCGACCCTCGGGCCTTTGGTAGGTTCGGGCCAACGCACGGGAGCCCGGTGACACCGGGCTGAGAGGAGGGCTGAGGAGCCCTCGACCGTCTGAACCTGATCCGGGTCATGCCGGCGAAGGGAGGACCGTGCCGCTCGGTCGGCTGCACGTCGTCACGGACACCAGGCCCGGTCGCGACCCGATCCGCGTCGTGGACGCCGCCCTGGCCGGCGGGGCGCCGGTCGTGCAGGTACGGGGCAAGGGGCTCACCGACGCCGAGCTCTACGAGCTGGCCTGCTGGGTCGCCGACCGCTGCGCCCGGCACGGGGCGCTCTGCGTCGTCAACGACCGGCCCGACGTGGCCCTGGCCGTCGGCGCCGGAGGCGCCCACGTCGGTGCGCACGACCTGCCGGTCGCAGCGGCACGCCGGGTGCTCGGCCCGGACCGGGTCCTGGGTGCGACGGCGCGCGACGCCGACACCGGGCTCGCGCACCAGGCCGCGGGAGCGTCCTACCTCGGCGTCGGCCCCGCCTACGCCAGCTCGACGAAGGCCGGCCTGCCGGCGCCGCTCGGCCCCGCGGGCGTCGGACGGGTCGCGGCCGCCGTCTCCATCCCGGTCATCGCGGTCGCGGGGGTGACACCCGGGAGCGTGGAGGCGCTGCTCGCCGCCGGCGCCTACGGGGTCGCGGTCATCAGCGCGGTCTCGGACGCCCACGACCCGGCGCGCGCCACGACGGCGCTCCTCGCGGCGTTGGACGCGGTGGCGGTCGGGTGACCCCGACGATCACCGTCGTCGGCGGCGGGGCCATCGGCCTGGCGACGGCCTGGCGGATCGCCCAGCGGGGGCCGCGGACCGTCGTCGTCGACCCGGAGCCGGGTCGGGGCGCCACCGACGTCGCGGCCGGGATGCTCGCCCCCGTGACCGAGGTGCACTACGGGGAGGCGCCGCTCCTGGCCCTGAACCTCGAGTCGGCCCGCCGCTGGCCGAGCTTCGTCACCGAACTCGAGGCCGCGGCCGGCGTCCCCGTCGGCTACCGGCAGGAGGGCACGCTCGCCGTCGCCGTCGAGGACGACGACCGGCGCGCCCTCGACGCCCTCGTGCAGTTCCAGCGGCAGCTCGGCCTCCCGGTCGAGCGGCTGGG